>JBILYJ010000030.1:0-21631 GCA_044377795.1 Reyranella sp.
ACGTCGCGGTCGATCTTGTCGCGCTCGACGAAGCCCAGGTTGGGCGAATAGGCGATGCGCAGGCCCTTCACGCCCTTGTCGAAGCCCTTGAGATAATCCTCGGCATCGTCGGGACGGCCATAGGGATCGCGCGGGTCGGGCCGGGCGATGACGTTCATCATCATCGCCGCATCGCGCACGGTGCGCGTCATCGGGCCGACATGCGAGAGCGTGCCCTGCGCCGAGACCGGCCAGAGCGGCACGCGCGCCTGCGTGGGCTTCAGGCCAAAGATACCGGAGAAGGAGCAGGGGATGCGGACCGAGCCCGCGCCGTCGGTGCCGATGGCGAGGTTGCCCATGCCGACCGCCTCGGCCGCGGTGCCGCCGCCCGAAGAGCCGCCCGGCGTGCGGTCGATCTTCCACGGATTGTGCGTAGTGCCGTAGAGGCCCGAATCGGTCACGCCCTTCCAGCCATATTCCGGCGAGGTCGTCTTGCCCAGCAACACGGTGCCGGCCTCGCGCAGGCGCTGCGCCACCGGAGCGTCGACGTTGAAGGGACCGTCGGGATCGGTGGCGAGGCTGCCCATGCGGGTCGGCATGCCCTTGGTCAGCACCATGTCCTTGATGGTGATCGGCACGCCGTCGATGTCGGAAAGCCTCTTGCCGCCCTTCTTCCAGCGCTTCTCCGAGGCGCGCGCCTGGCGCATCGCGGTGTCGGGATCGAGATGCTGGAAGGCGTTGAGCTGGCCGTTGAATGCATCGATGCGCGCCAGCGCCGCCTTGGTCGCCTCGACCGGCGAGGCCTTGCGGGCCTTGAAGAGTTTCACCAGCTCGTGGGCCGGCATCATCGCGAGGTCGGCAGTCATTTCTCAGTTCTCCGGAAGGACGGGAAATTTCAAAGGATGAGCTTCGGCAAAAGCGGCGGCGGCGCGCAGCACCAGCGCGTCCTTGTAGTGTGCCGAAGCAATCTGCAGGCCGACCGGCAATCCGAGCCGCGAAAGGCCGCACGGCACCGTCGCCGCGGGATGGCGCGTCAGGTTGAACTGCGGCGTGTAGGGCGACCACATGAAGTTCGGCTTTCCGTCGGGACCTGGAGGCAGGTTGGTGCCGGCCTCGAAGGGCTGCACCGCGACGGTGGGCGTGAGCAGCATATCGTACTTCGTGAAGAACAGGTTCCAGGCGAGAGTGAGGTCGCGCCGCGTCACCTGTGCGTTCACCACGTCCTGCAGGCTGTAGCGCAGCCCGGCCTTCGCGCCGGCCAGCAGGTTGGGATCGAACTCGCCGTGGCGCGCCTCGGGGAAGACCTGCAGCAGACGCTGGAGCGCCGAGAGCCAGTGGATTACGAAGGCGCGGCTCGCCTCGGCGAAGGAGAAGGGCGCCTCGACCTCCTCGACCGTGCAGCCCAGCGCCTCGAAGTCGCGGGCGGCTTTCGTCACCATCGCGGCAACCTCGATGTCGAGCGGATGGTCGCCCAAACGCAGCGCGAAGCCGATCTTCAGCTTCTTCGGCAGCCTGGTGAGCTTCTTCGTGTAGTCGGTGTCGTCCGGGGGCAGGGCGTGGCCGTCGCGCGGATCGGGCCGGGCGATGGCGTTCATCATCAGCGCGGCGTCGAGCGCGGTGCGGGCCATCGGGCCGGTGTTCGACAGGTCTCCGGTCATCGATGGCGGCCAGGCCGGCACGCGGCCGAAAGTGGGCTTGAGGCCGATCAGCCCGCAGAAGCTCGCGGGGATGCGCACCGATCCGCCGCCGTCGGTGCCGACGGCGATCGGACCCAGGCGCGCCGCGACCGCGGCGCCGGCGCCGCCCGAGGAGCCGCCCGGCGTCATGCCGGTGTGCCAGGGATTGCGCGTGATCCCGTTCAGGGGCGAATCGGTCACGCCCTTGTGGCCGTATTCCGGGCTGGTGCTCTGCGCGAAGATCAGGGCGCCGGCCTCGCGCAGCCGCGCCACCGCCGGTGCATCGGCATCGGCCGGCCCCTTGTCGGTGAGCTTGCTGCCCATCGAGGCGGGCCAGCCCCTGACCCGCACCAGCTCCTTGATGGAGACCGGCACGCCGTCGAGCGGCGACAGCGGCTCGCCCTTCTTCCAGCGCTTCTCCGAGGCGCGTGCCGCGGCCAGGGCCGCCTTCCTGTCGACATGGCAGAGCGCGTTGATCGTCGTCGCTAAGCGGTCGGCCCGCGCCAGCACGGCCTTCATGGTCTCGACCGGGGAGGCCTTGCCCTTGCGGTAGAGCCCGCCGAGCTGGGCGGCGCTCGCCTGTGTGAGATCCACCGTCATGCCGCTTCTCCCGTTCTTGCCATCACGGCGCGATACTGGCGGGCGAGCTGTTCGGCCTGGTACTCGGCGGCGAGCGCCTGCTCGGTGCGGCCGACCTTGCGATAGAGATCGGCCAGCGCGCGCTTGGTCGCGGCCACGCCGGGCCGTTCGCGTTCGTCGGCCTGCAGGATGGCCAGCGCCGCATCGTTCCAGCCGGCGCGGCTCAGCGCATCGAGGTGGATGGCAGTGAACAGGGCGCGCTGCGCGATCGAGCCGCCCAGGCTGCGCAGGTACGGCGTCGCCTGGCCCATCAGACGCGCCGCCGCCGGCATGTCGCCCGCGGCGTGGGCGGCCAGGCCATGCGCCAGCGGCACCACGCAATCTGCCCAGAGTTCGCGCTCGAACGGCTTCGCACGCCCGGCGCGATCTTCGAGGCTCGCCAGCATCTCGATGACGGCGCTGCGCTCGCCGGCGCGCGCCAGCCCGTAGAGATAGTGGACGTCGTGGAAGGCCGAGAGATGCTCGTGCAGGCGCGGCCTCAGGTAGGTCGCGAGGTCGGTCCAGCGGGCGCCGACATCGACGCCGCGCAGTTCGAGCCGCGCCAGCAGTGAGACGGCATTGGCCTGATCCTCGCAGAACTCCTTCCACACGCCCCAGACGCGCTCGTCATGGAGCGCCAGCGCCTCGTCGGTGCGGTCGAGGTCGATCAGGAAAAGTGCCAGGTGCCACCAGTTGTGCGTCTGCATGAAGGAGTTGCAGTCGCTCCAGGTGTCGGACACGGAACTGAGGAAGGCGACGCCCTCCAGCATGCGGCCGCGCGCCTCCAGGCAATGGGCGATGGCGTGATGCGCCCAGGGGTCGTTGCGGTCGAGCGCCAGTCCCTTGCGTGCCGCGGCCTCGGCCTCGTCGAGGCGATTGCACTCCTCGAGACCGAACGCATACATGCCCCAGACGAAGCGATTGTCCGGGTTCGCGGCGAGCAGCTTCTCGCCGACCTCGAGCAGCGTCTCGGCCTCACCGCGGTTGAAGGCCAGCAGCTGCGCCAGCTTGCCGGCCAGCAGGTCGCGCGGCCATTCGGCGACGATCCGGCGGAATTGCTGCAGGCTGCGGTCGGTGTCGCCCGCGACCCAGAATTCGATGGCGCCGAGCCACGCGAATTCGCGAGGGCTCGCGCCTGCCGTCATCTTCTGCGCGCGCGAGAGATGGCGCGTCGCGGCAGCGTGACCTTCCGGCGAGTACATCGAGAGGAAGAGGCTCGCCGCGACCAGCGGCAGCATCGGGCATTTTTCTTCGGCGTCGGCGGCGGCGATGAAGTCGGCGAACCGCTTGCCGAAGCCCAGCCATTCCTGCCTGACGAAATCGAGCGCGGCGACCGCACCCTCGTCGGCATTGCCCAGCTCCAGCCCTTGCCCGTCCCTCAGCACGCCCGTTCCCCCGGTTTCTGCGGGAACGACCTTCGCATGCCGTGCAGCGGCTGGTCGAGAGGGACGGTGGCGCGTTAGCTCTTGTCCAACCCGTCGCGGATCAGGCCCCAGCGCATGGTCGTGCGGACCTCGATCGGGCGCAGGATCAGGCGGTCCATGGCGAGCCACACGATGCCGATGGTCAGCATGCCGACCACGATGCGCGGCGTCTGGAAATACTGCTGAGCATTGAAGATCGCGTAGCCCAGGCCGTCGGTGCTGGCGATCATCTCGCCGCCGACAAGGGAGCGGAAGCCGAAGGCGATGCCGAGGCGGATGCCCGTCATCAGGTTGGGCAGGGTCGCGGGGAAGATCACGTGCCGCACGACGGCGGCGCGCCCGGCGCCCAGGGTCTGCACGGCCTCGATCAGCACCGGCTGCACCATGCGGATGCCGGTCAGCAGGTTGTGCAGCAGCGGGAAGAAGATCGACATCACGATGATGAACAGGACCGCACCCTGGCCCAGTCCGAACCACAGGATGGCGAAGGGGATCCAGGCGAGGCCCGGGATGGCCTGCAGCAGGTTGACCAGCGGATCGAAGAAGTTGCGCGTGATCTTGCTCAGGCCCATCAGATAGCCGAGCGGGATGGCGATGACGCAGCTGATGACGAAGCCCAGCAACAGGCTCTTCATGCTGACCCAGAGATTGGCCAGCAGCACGCCCGATAGCGTGTCGGCCACGAAGGCGTTGGCGACCTCGAGTGGCGAGGGGAAGAGGACGCGCGGCCAGATGTCGGCCGAAGACAGCGCCTGCCACGCAAGGATGCCGACCGCGAACGGGACGATCTCGGTCGGGACGTAGTCGCGCCAGTCGCGGCGCTTGCGGGGAGGCGTGGCAGCGATGCTCATGTCGACACCGACTTTTCGTGACCGCTCGCGTGGATGCTGTGCGTGAGTTGGTCGCGATAGGCCGCGAAGCGCTCGTCGCGTACCACCTCTTCCCATTTGCGTGGTCGGGGCAGGTCGATCACCAGGTCGGCCACGATGCGGCCGGGCCGGCCGGACAATGCGACGACACGATCGGAGAGGAACACCGCCTCCTCGATGGCGTGGGTGATGAACAGGACGGTCGTCTGCTCCAGGGTGGTGATGGCAGTCAGCTCCTCCTGCAGGTGCTGGCGCGTCATCGCATCGACGGCGGCGAAGGGCTCGTCCATCAGCAGCACCGTCGGATTGTTCGCCAGCACGCGCGCCACGGCGGCGCGCTGGCGCATGCCGCCCGAGAGCTGGTGCGGGTACTTCTTCTCGAAGCCGGTGAGGCCCACCAGGTCGACGAAGCGCTGGGTGATCTGTTGGCGCTGCGCCTTGTCCATACCTTTGAGGCGCAGGCCGAACTCGATGTTGGCCTCCGTCGTCTTCCACGGCAGCAGCGCGTACTCCTGGAACACCATGCCGCGATCCGCGCCCGGCCCCGTCACCTTGTTGCCTGACACCAGGATTTCGCCGGAGGTCGGCCTGTCGAGGCCTGCGACGATGCGCAGGAACGTCGACTTGCCGCAGCCCGAAGGTCCGATGACCGAGACGAATTCGTTGGCGCGCACGGACAGCGACAGGCCCTGCAGTGCCACGACATTGTCCTTCTCGACCGTGTCGAAGTAGGTCTTCGACACGTCCTTCGCGACGAGGATGTCCGTCATTGCGTCGCCGCTACTCGAGCAGCTTGGGATACTTGGCCTTCACCTCGGCCGTGATCCTGTTCAGCGTCCCGAGATGGTCGGCAGGCTTGACCGGGGCGGTGATCAGCTTCTCCGCCGCGAGATAGTCGGCGGTGGTCTGCAGCGACTTCGCGGTGAAGTCGTCGATCAGCGGGCTGTAGTCGAGCACCTTGAAGGAGACCTCGACGATGCGCGGTTCGACCTTGAGGAACTCCGCCTCGATGGCGGCGGCTTCCTTGGGATTGCGGCGAACCCATTGCTGCGATTCCCAGAGGGCGGCGACGGCGTCGACGATCTTGGTCGGATTGGCGGCCGCCCACTTGTCGGTGATGAGGAAGAGGCCGCCGCCCTGGACGTACTTGCCCATGCGCATGAGCAGCACGCCCTGGCCCGCCATCTTCTCCTCGGTGAGGGTCAGGAAGGGCTCAAGGCCGGCCATGGCATCGACCGAGCCCGAGATCAGCATCTGGCCCATGTTGCCGTAGTTGGCGTTGACCCGCATCACCGCGTCGCGCGGCAGGCCGGCATCCTGGATGATCTGGTTCAGCCCCTGGGCTGGCGCCGTGCCCTGCGGGACGGCAACCTTCTTGCCCTTGAGGTCCTTGGCCGAGGCGATGTTCGCATCCTTGCGCACCAGGATCCCGTAGGAATCGCCACCCTTGGCGTACATCGCGTAGGCCTTGAACGGCAGGCCGGTGGCCCAGGAGACGACCGTCGATTCCACGCCGCCCCCCGACCAGTCGACCTGGCCGGCGGCCAGCGCCTGGTTGGCCTGAACGCCTGTCGCGAGCGGCAGCACCTCGACGTCGAAGCCGTACTTGGCGTAGATGCCCTGCTTCACGCCGACATAGAAGGCGGCCTGCGAGGCGGTGGTCAGGATGCCGAAGCGCACCTTGGTCTTTTCCTGCGCCGACGCGGCGCCGGACATGAGCAACGCAGCGGAGACCATGATCGCGGTGCCTATCGCCGTCTTGAGTCGTCCCATCGTTTCCTCCTGTTTTTTATGGACCGGCGCTTGGCCTCAGGGGCGTACGCCGTATTTTGCTTTTGGCCCCAGCGTCGTGCGCAGCCTTGCCTGGGCAGCGTCGATGAAGCGGCAAAGGTAGGGGCGCGTCTCGCGCGGGTCGATGATTTCCTCGACGCCGAATGCCTCGGCGGTGCGGAAGGGCGAAGCCATGGAGCGAAGCTCGTCCTCGATCTCGCGCTCGCGCGCCTTGGGATCGGTGGCGCCGGCGATATCACGACGGAAGGCAGCGGCAACGCCTCCTTCGATCGGCAGCGAGCCCCATTCGGCCGACGGCCAGGCGATCTTGAGGTCGAGCCCGTTCTTGTCGGTCGTGCCCATTCCGGCCATGCCGTAGCACTTGCGGATGACGACCGTGTACATCGGCACGCTGGCCTGCAGTCCGACATAGACCGCACGCATGCCCTCGCGCAGCGTCGCGGCCGCCTCGGCGTCGCGGCCGACCATGAAGCCCGGCACGTCGACCAGGAACACCAGCGGGATGTGGAAACAATCGCAGAGTTCCACGAAATGGATCTGCTTGCGCGCGGCCTTCACGTCCATGGCGCCACCATAGACCATCGGATTGTTGGCGATGACGCCCACGACCTTGCCGTTCATGCGCGCCAGCACGGTGATCAGGCCCTTGCCGTAGGTCGGCTGGATCTCGAACACCGAACCGCGATCGACGACGCGCTCGATCAGCTTGCGCATGTTGTAAGGCCGGCGGCGGTCGCGCGGCACGATGGAGAGCAGCTCCTCGTCGCAGCGGTCCACCGGGTCGGTGCAGGCCACTTCGGGCGGCATCTCCCAGACGTTCGACGGCATGTAGGAGAGGAAGCGCTTCACCTGGGCGAAGCAGTTCTCTTCGGTGTCGACCCGGTTGTCGATCGTGCCGGCAAGATCGACGGCGACCTGCGGACCGCCCAGCTCTTCCTTGGTCAGTTTCTGTCCGAGTGACCGCTCGACCACAGGCGGGCCTGCGGCAAACACCTGGCTGATCCCGTCGACCATGACGGACCAGTGCGAGAGGATGGCGCGTCCCGCCGGGCCGCCGGCCGCGGTGCCCAGCACAGCGCAGACCACGGGGACCTTGCCCAGCAACTCGACCGAGCGCTCGAAGCCGTGGACGCCGGGGAACACCGCATGGCCGCGCTTGTTGATCGAGGTCACGCTGCCGCCCGCACCGTCGATCAGGTTGACGAGTGGGATGCGGTAGCTCGCGGCAAGGTCCTCGACGAAGCCGCCCTGGCCGCCCTTCTTGCGATCGCCCGACCAGCTCGAGCCGCCGCGGATGGTGAAGTCCTCGCCGCCCACGGCCACGGGGCGGCCATCGATGCTGGCGAGGCCCATCACATAGGGCGCGGGCTGCACACCCGTGAGCGTCGCACCTTCGTATTTCCCTTGGCCGGTCAGCGTGCCGACCTCCTGGAACGAACCGCTGTCGACCAGGCCCGCGACCCGCTCGCGGATGGTGAGGCGGCCGCGCTCGCGGTGGCGCGCCACGGCTTCCTCGCCGCCCAGCGCCGTCGCGTAGGTCCGGCGGCGGCGCAGCTCCTCGACCTCAGGGCCCCAATCCGTCGGGGCAGGCGCTTCGGTGCTCACTTGGTGAGCACGGCCACGACCTGGCCCTCGTTGACCGCCTCGGTCTCGGCGACGGTGAACTTCTCGACCTTGCCGCCATCCTCGGCGATGACGGGAATCTCCATCTTCATCGATTCGAGGATCATCAGGGTGCCGCCCGGTTCGACCGTGTCGCCGACCGCGGTCACGATTTTCCACACCGAGCCCGCCACCTCCGCCTTGATCTGGATCGTCGCCATTTCGTCTGTCTCCTAGAAGCTGGTCGGCCAAGCACGCATCAGGTGTTCGCCGACGCCGTTGGTCAGGCGCTGGCGGTGTACGTCGAGCATGCGAATGAGGTAGTCGCGCGTCTCGTGGGGTTGGATGACGGACTGCACGGCGTAGATCGCCGCGATCCCCCAGGCCTCGCTGTCCTTGTTCATCTGCGCGAAGGCCTCGTCGAATCCCGGCTCGCCGGGCGACAGGCCGTGCACGATCTTCACCGCGAAGGTCGGGTCCATGAAGCTCACCTCGGCGGTCGGCCAGGCCGCCACCTCGTCGGAATTCCGGCCCCCGCCCATGTTGAGATAGGCCTGGCCGTAGCTCTTGCGCAGGATGATCGAGATCTTCGGCACGGTGCAGAGCTGCAGCGCCTGCATGAAGTTCATGATCTTTCCGGGCGCGCGGCGGCGCTCGGCCTCGACGCCGATCGAGAAGCCTGGATTGTCGACCAGCATCACGACGGGGATGTTGAAGCTGTCGCACAGGACCAGGAAGCTGGTGATCTTCTCGCAGGCGTCGGTGTCCATCGCCCCGCCGCGCGACAACGGGTTGTTGGCGACGATGCCCACCGTGCGGCCGTCGAGGCGCGCCAGGCCGGTGACCGCCACCTTGGCGAAGCGCGGCTTCAGCTCGAAGAAGGAGCCTGCATCGACGAAGGCGCGGATGATGGTGCGCACGTCGTAGACCTGGGTGCGCCGCTCGGGCAGGAGCTTGGCGATGTTGGCCATGTTGGCGCCCGAGCCCTCGGGCACCGGATGGACCGGCGGCGCTTCCTTGTGATGGCTCGGCAGGTAGGAGAGGAAGGTGCGGATCGCCTGCAGCGCTTCCTCGTCGGTTTCGGCGACATAGTCGGCGAAGCCCGTCACCTCGGCATGGACCTGCCAGCCGCCCATGACCTGCGGATCGACATCTTCCTTGATCGCGAGCGAGGCGAGCTGCGCGCTCGACACGGCCAGCACCGCGCCCTTGCGCAGCACGCAGAAGTCCGAGAGCACCGCATACCAGGAGGAGGAACCGTAGGAGAGTCCGAGTGTCGCCGAGGCCCACGGGGTCTCGCGCATCCGGGCATATTGCGTAGGGTCGTTGCCCAGCAGCGCGCCCATGCCGCGCGCGCCCATATGGTCGGGCATGCGCGCGCCTGAGGATTCGCCCAGGAACACGATCGGCAGGCCGCGGCTGGTGGCGACCCGTTTCATATGACCGATCTTGCGGCCGTTGGTGGCGCCCGAGGAGGCGCCCATCACCGTGAAGTCGTTGGCGACGACGGCGCATTCGCGGCCGTCGATCTTGCCGAAGCCCGCGACCTTGCCGTCGGCCGGCGAGCGGTCGTGATCCTCGGGCCGGCTGCCCGAGGTGCCGAACAGGCCGGACTCGATGAAGGTGCCGTCATCGACCAGCTTGTCCACCCTTTCGCGGGCGTTGAGCACACCGGCGGCGCGCCGGCGCGCCAGCTTCTCCGGGCCGCCCATCGCCTCGGCCTTGGCTTTCCTCTCGGCGTAGACCTCGTCCATCGTAGCCATCAGTTCGCGTCTCCCATTGGCCTGGCCGTTGCGATCACGCCGCTCTTCGTCAGTTCGTCGATGCGCCCGTCGGCGAGCCCCAGCACGTCGCGCAGCACCTCGCGCGAATCCTGGCCGACGTCGCGGCCGGCATGGCGCACGATGCCGGGCGTGTCCGACAGGCGCGGCACGACGCCGGCCATGGCGACCTCGCCCATATGCTCGTCGGCCACGTTCACGATCGCCTTGCGCGCGCGGTAGTGCGGGTCGTTGAAGATGTCGGCGACCGTGAAGATGCGTGTCGCCGGCACCTGGGCCTTGTGCAGGATCGCCTCGATCTCCTCGAGTTTCAGTGTGCTTGTCCATTCACTGACAATGGCGTCGAGCGACTCGTGCTGCTCGTTGCGCTCCATCGCATTGGCGAAGCGCGGATCCTGCGCTAGTTCCGGCTGGCCCATCGCCTCGACGAGGCGGCGGAACAGGTTGTCGGCCATCGCGGTGATGTGGATGTAAGTGCCGTCGGCGGTCGGATAGAGATTGTTGGGCGTGGAACCGATCAGGCGGGAGCCCGTGCGCTCCGGCACGAAGCCCAGCTTGTCGTAGGCCGGTATCCACACTTCCATGAAGTTGAAGGCGCTCTCGAACAGGGTGGCGTCGATGCACTGGCCCCGTCCGGTCTTGTCGCGCGCCATCAGCGCCATCACCGCGCCGTAGGCGCCGTGCAGTCCCGCGATATAGTCCGTCATCGACACGCCGACCCTCGACGGTGCACGGTCGGGATCGCCGGTGAGGTGGCGCAGGCCGCTCACGGCCTCGCAAACGACGCCGTAGCCCGGGCGACGCGAGTAGGGGCCGTCCTGGCCGAAGCCCGAGATGCGCACCATGACGAGGCGCGGGTTGAGCTTCGACAGGTCCTCCCAGCCGAGGCCCCACTTCTCCAGAGTGCCGGGCTTGAAGTTCTCGACGACGATGTCGACCTTGGCCGCGAGCTCCCGGATCAGCGCGCGGCCTTCCTCGCTGTGCAGGTCGATCGAGACAAGCTTCTTGTTGCGGAAGATGCTGGCGGCGTAGAGCGAGCGGCCCTCGAACTGCTTGCCCATGGTGCGTACCGGGTCGCCCTCGGCGGGCTCGACCTTGATCACCTCGGCGCCGAAATCAGCCAGCATGCGTCCGCAGAAGGGACCGGCCACGGTCGAGCCGATCTCGAGCACGCGATAGCCTGAGAGGGGACCTTGTCGTTGCTCGCTCACGCCCAAGCCTTTCACAACACGTATTTCTGGAAGCGGCGCAGGGTTTCCTTGGCGTTCTGCAGGTTCATGCGCTTCAGCCGCTCGGCGGTTTCGCCGTCTCCCGCGCGCATCGCCGCCACCACGGCACGATGCTCGGACAGGCCTTCCTTGGCGCGGCCGGGCAGGATCACGATGCGCCGGATCACCACGTTGGTCTTCTCGTAGATGCTGTCGAGCATGCGCGCGGCCACGGGATTGCGCGCCCATTCGATGATGCGGCGGCGGAAGCGCTCGTAGACGACGATGAAGGCGTCGAAGTCGCGATTGGCCACGAATTCGTCCATCGGCGCGCCGAACAGCTCGACGAACTCGTCCCATGTCTCGGGCGGCGCGTTCTCGGTGGCGAGGCGCACGCACAACCCTTCGAGCACGGCGCGCACGTCATAGAGATGGAACACATGATCGAGCTCGAGCCGCGAAACGACCGCGCCACGGTTGGGAATGCGGTCGATCAGGCCGCGGCTTTCGAGGACGCCCAACACCTCGCGAATGCGCGTGCGCGGCACGGCGAATTCGGCGGCCAGTTCCTGCTCGCCGAGCTTGGCGCCCGGCGCCACGTCGTGGCGCGCGATGCGCTCGCGCAGGGTCTGGACGATGTCCTGCACCGAGGACGCGGTACCGCTCTTGCGCGCGCGCAACCTGGCTTTCGTCTTTAGGGTGACGACCCTGCCCGACATTTATCGGCCTTGTGTTTCCTACCCTCTGCAATAGGACACTTGGCCTGCAACCGAGTCAACAAACTTGTCGCCAATCTTGTTGCCACAGGCGCAGCTGTCGGAATTTGGGCTGAAAGTGGTAATAGTCATGGCATTGCATCGCGCGACGCGATGCAGAAGAAAGAAGTAACAAGTCAAAGGGAGGAAAAATGAAGCGTCGCCATCTGCTGGGTTCCGCCGCAGCTCTTACGCTCACGTCGGGCCTCGTGCCGTCCATCGCGCGGGCCCAGACATTTCCCGACAAGCCGATCCGCTTCGTCGTGCCCTACGCGCCGGGCGGCGCGACCGACACGTCGGCGCGCATCGCGGCGGAGTACCTGACGAACAAGTTTGGCCAGCAGGTGCTGGTCGATAACAAGCCGGGTGGGGGGACGATCATCGCCACCGAGATCGTCGCCAAGGCCAGGCCCGACGGCTACACGATCCTCATGGCGGCGGCTCCGGTTGCCACCAACACGTCGTTCGGCCTCAAGCTGCCGTACGATCCGGTGAAGGATCTGGCGCCGGTCTGCAGCTATGTCGACATGCCGCTGCTGCTCGCCTGCAATCCCAGCGCGCCCTACAAGACGATGGCCGAATTCATCGCCTGGGCGAAGGCGCAGACCGCGCCGATACCCTACGCCTCGGCCGGCAATGCCAGCATGCCGCATCTGTGGGGCGAGCAGCTCAGGATGGAGACCGGCATCAAGCTCGAGCACATCGGCTACAAGGGAAGCGCCGACGCGCTGAAGGACGTTCTGGGCGGCCATGTCATGCTGTTCTCCGACACGCTGCTGCCGGGCGGCCTCGCGGTGAAGGACGGAAGGCTGCGCGGCTTGGTCGTCGCGGCGGCCAAGCGCGTGCCCATGCTTCCCGACGTGCCGACGGTGGCCGAGGCCGGCCTCCCCGCAAACCTGACGGGCGCGGTGTTCTTCGGCGTCATGGCGCCGGGCGGCACGCCCGAGTCGATCATTTCCCGGCTGAACGCGGCCTTCACCGAGGTTCTCACCGACCCGGCGACGGCGAAGAAGCTCGTCGACCTCGGCTTCGTCCTGGTGGGTGGCAGCGCCGCCGACTACGGCAAGCGCCTCGCCGCCGAGACGGAGAAGTGGCGCAAGGTCATCCAGGAGGCGAAGATCGCGCCGCCGGCGTGAGCGCGGTGCGCAATTATGAACGCCTCGCCCAAGTCGGTCACGACTTGGGCGATCCACCCAAAAAGCAGAAGATGGTGCCGGTCTTGTTAGCACAGATGTGGCTGCGGCCGTCGGGGGCGAGTTCGTTCAGCACGGCCTTCGGCGGCACCGCCACCCAGCGGCCGTCGAGCAGCGCGTACCAAGTGCCGTCGTCCTTCTGATAGGCGCGCGTCGGGCGGCAGTCGCCCTCGATGCCGTTGATGGTGCCGGTGCAGCATGAGGCGTTGGAGCCCGGCCGCTTGAGCTTCTCGTACCAGTCGTGATTCTCGGCATGGCCGTGGCCGTGATGTCCGCCCTGCGCCATCGCGGACGGGCTGGCGAAGATCACCGCCAGCGCGACGACGAGGAGGGCACTTGGCATGAGGGCCGCCACCTTTCGCTGTGTCGGCCGAGCCGGCAACGCATTCGAGGCGACGTGCCGTCGCTCAGCCTGAAACGTTGCCGGGAGCGTACATCATCCGCAGCCCTGCGACGATGGGGATGAACGCCGGATCGTCGGCCGACAGCATGCCGTGACGCACGAAGAAGTCGATCAGCACCAGATTGCAGTTGTACTTGAACTCGAGCGTGTCGCGCACCGTCTCGAACACGCGTTGTACTGGCCACAGTTCGAACGAATGGACCTCGCCGTCGTTGGCGCGCGGCGTGAAATCCTGCGGCAGCTCGAGATCGAAGCACGTCATCACGTCGGGCTTCAGCTGCTGGCCCGACTGGTTCCAGTAGCCGACGACGCTCACCGCCTTTGCCTGGCGCGCAAGCTCGGGCGGGATCGAGGCCTCCTCGCCGCATTCCTTCACCAGGTTCTCCTGCAGGCCGAGCCCCGCGGGCTGGCCGCCGGCCACCGTATTGTCGAGCTGGCCAGGGAAGGTCGGCTTCTCGTAGGAGCGGCGCGGCACCCAGATGTTCAGCCCGTCGGCGCAGCGCACATAGCCCGTCATGTGCGGGCCGCCGGCGCGCACGCCGAACCACGGGACCGCCGAGCGTTCCATCTCCATCAGTACGGGCGCGCCTTCCTGCGGGGCCACGGCGTAACTCTCCTCGCGCCACAGGCCATTGAAATGGCCGGCCGCGCGCAAGCCCAGCAGGAACGCGTGGACCTCCGCCGTGCGCTTCTGCGGCGTGTCCAGGCGGGGATCGAGATGCCAGGCGCCGCCATTTCGCCGGAACAGGTCGGACGCCTGCAGGGTACTCGCGGCGAAGTCACGATGGACGAACCCTGCCCGGTGCGGGCCCACGAACCACGGCTCGAACTGGGCGAGGTCGGCGTTGTTGCACCGCCGGATGTGATCGAGGAAGGACATGGAGCAGGGAGATAGCATAGGGTGGCGGCGATGACCGAAGAGGAACTTCAGGCGCGGCTCGAAGCCGTCCTGCCCGCCGCCGACCTCCACGAGGTGTTCGTCGAGGAGTGCCAGGACCAGGACGTGCGGCTGCGCTTTTCACCGGCGACCGGGGCCGAGTGGACGACGGCGGCGCTGCTGTCGCTGGTGGACACCTCGCTGCGGGCTGCCTCGGGTCTGGAAACGCGCGTGTCGCATCTCAATGTCACCGTGCTGCGCCCCGCGCAGGCCGCCGACGTGATCGCGCTTTCGCGCGTCATCCGGCGCGATGGCGACACGGTCCATGCCGAGACCTGGCTATTCGCCCACGCGGTCGTCGAGCCGATGCTGCACGCGACGGCGACTCTGGTTCTGACCTTTTAACGCGGATTCCGAAATGTAATGGGCGCGCAGCGTGACCCCTTTCGCCTCGAGATCGCTGCGCGTCCCATTCCAGTCGTCGGTCATGTGCTGGCCTCGCAGCCACGATGACACGCCGGGGGGCGTCGCCGCTGGTTCTTCCAACTTAACCGTGGACCGAAGAATCAGGGCAGGTCAGATGGGGCGTGTGTTCGGGCAAGCATGATGGTTCGCGTAGGCCTGAGTTCATTTCAGAGGCTAATCGTCAAACGCTGATCTGGGCACCAATCTCGACGACACGGCCTGTCGGAAGGTGGAAGTAGCCACTCGCATCGCTGGCGCTATTTGCCATGGCTATAAAAAGTTGATCCTGCCAAAGCGGCATACCGCTTCGTGTTGACGGTTTGATGGAACGTCGAGATAGGAAGAACGATGTCGACATGATGTCGAACTTGAAACCCTTCTTGCGGCAAAGCACGAGTGCCCTTGGAATGTTCGGCTCCTCCATGTAACCGAAGCGCAGAGTTATAGTTGAGAAACTCTCATCTATGATCTCAATCCTCACACGATCCTCGTCAGGAACGCGCGGTATGGTTGCGGAGCGGATCGTGAGAATTGCGTTCTTCTCATGGAGAACTTTGTAGTGCTTGAGGCTGTGCAGTAGTGCGCTCGGAGCGGTATCCGGATCTGCTGTAAGGAAAATCGCCAATCCCGGAATACGCTGCGGCGGCTTAGCTCGAAGTTTCGAGATTAGGAAATCGAGTGAAACTTCCGACTGGCTGATTTTGTCGGTGAGGATTTTTGTGCCCCTTACCCAGGTCCACATGCACAACATAATGCCGGCAGCGAAGATGATTGGCACGTAACCACCTTCGAGAATCTTGAGCGCGTTCGCGGAGAAAAAAACAAGGTCTATGATGACGAACGGCGCCATCGCCGAGACTGCCGCCCAAAGCGGCCAATTCCACCGGCGCCACACGACGATGAACGCCAAACATGCTGTCACAACCATGGTGCCAGTGACCGCTATGCCATATGCGGTCGCAAGCTTGCTCGACGAGCCGAAGAGCACGACCAGGAGAATCACGCCGATCATCAGGAGGTAGTTCACTTGCGGCATATAGATCTGGCCTTCTTGATCCACCGACGTGTGGCGGATCTCAAGCCTCGGCAAAAGGCGCAACTGGACGGCCTGTCTCGTCAGCGAGAACGCGCCGGTAATGACTGCCTGGCTTGCGATTATAGTTGCCAGCGTCGCAAGAATGACGATCGGCAAAAGTGACCATTCCGGGAAGAGCAAGAAAAACGGATTTTCAAGGCGCGACGGGTCAGCAAGCACCATTGCGCCCTGACCGAGGTAGTTTAGCGAGAGCGCGGGGAAAACGATAAGTGCCCAGGCAATCCTGATCGGCTTTTTCCCAAAATGCCCGAGGTCCGCGTATAGGGCTTCGGCTCCCGTAACAGCGAGAAACACCGCTCCAAGTGCCACAAGGCCAACGAGCCCGTGGTTCAGCATAAACTGTACGGCATACGTGGGACTGAGCGCAGCGAAAACACCGGGGTCGTCAGAGATATGAAGCAGACCGCCAATCCCCATTGCAACGAACCAGACAAGCGTTATCGGGCCGAACCATTTTGCGACCGTTGCAGTACCCCGACTCTGAACGACAAAAATTCCGAAGATGATTACGATTGTGAGAGGAAGAATGAAATGCTCGGTCGCGGGATGAACAAGCTTCAGCCCTTCCACAGCGGAAAGGATTGAGATTGCTGGCGTAATGAGTGCGTCGCCATAGAAAAGCGCGGCGCCGATTATTCCGAGCACAAAAACTGTTTTGGTCCGCCTTCCCATAGCCCGCTGCGCAAGAGCCATCAAAGAAAGAGTGCCTCCCTCTCCGTCGTTGTCTGCGCGCAAGAGGACAACGATGTACTTAAGCGTTACGATAATCGTTAGCGCCCATAGAATGAGAGACAACAGACCGAGGACAGTAGGCCTTGAAGCGCCCCCCGTAGTGGCGCCAGCTGCGAGCATTGCCTCTCGGAAAGCGTAAAGCGGGCTTGTGCCAATGTCCCCATACACGACACCTACAGCCCCAATAAGAAGTGCCGCGAACTTGGTCTGCTGTTTATGGCTGTGGTCGTCTTCTGTTCGAACAGGCGAACCGGATGCGTTTTCGGCTGCTGTTGCGCCAGCTCCAGGACGTTCTGCGGCCACGATACGCTCCCTTAGCTACTGCACGGCACATCTGAGACGACATCTACCGGGTGACCGACCTGTTGAGGCCAGATTGCCGCCCTGGACGGCGTGCTGCAACGCCGAAGTGGCGGCATTGGGACCGTCGGCCATCCGAACCGGCGATGGTCGGGCATTTTCCCGTGGACCAGTCGATTTTTCGATCATCCCGACGCACCTCTCCCATGGCTTTTCCTCCCTCGTGTGATCACCGGGTGTCTCACGCGGGCGCAGGATCGGGCGGTAGCCGCAGTCCGGCGATCAACCGCAGGATGTCGCTGAACAAGGCTCTCGGCACCGCGACCTCGGCCATCTGGAAGGCGACGTAGCGGCCATGGCTCACAAGCCTTGCGCCGATCTTGATCAGCTTGTCCTTCAGGCTGGTCAGAGACCAGTGGCGGATCGGCTCGGGCGTTGCCAGTGTGCGCAGGAAGTTGCCGAGATTGTAGGCCAGCGCGTGAAGCTGGAGCCGCACGGCGTTGGCGTCGAACGACCGGCATGACAGCCGCGTCCAGATGACGGCGTTCTTGCCTTCCTTGATCCACTGCTCGCACGTGCCGCGCTTGTTGTAGAAGGCGACTACCCGCTCGGCCGGGCGGCTCATGTTGGTGACGATGAAGCCGACACAGGGATAGAGTTCGCCGGGATGCCACTCGACCTTGGCCACGACGCGGCGCGAAGTGCCCCAGCTTGCCACCCGATAGCGGAAGTTGGCGTAGTGCCGGCGCACATGATGCGGCGGACGCCCGACCGGGCGCTTCAGCTCGAATCCATATCGAGCACAATGCCTCCGGGCATTCGGTGGCAGTGGACGTGATCGACCCACTGCCCGGACAGATCGGTGAGCGCCGAAAGGTTCTGTTCGCTCGCCAGCCACTCGGTCTCGAAGCGTCCCATCTGGCTGGCCGATGCCGCGTTGCCCTGAACGGCCTTGCCGCCGACGATCCAGCGCATCATGGCGCAGACGCTCAGCGTCGTTGACGTCCTCGTATCCCGACAGTCGTCCGAACACCGACTGGCGTAGCAGGCTGACCAGTGCGTGACGGCCGTTCCTGCCGCTGCGTGCATCGGCGAGCACGTCCTCCGCCATCGCGCTGAGGACGAGCGCATCGTCGAGTTCGCGATAGGCCAGCAGGCCGGCGTCGGAGGTGATGCGGGTGCCGTGAAACTCGAGCTTCAGGTGGCGGTCGAAATCGAGCCGGAGAGAACCGTCGACTGCTTCACCCGTCGGGTTCTCCATCACGACCTCGTATTACTGGCGTCAAGCTATTGATTTTTATAGTAAAATCAGCGCGCAACTTCAGCAAGTAACCGGGTCATCCGGTGAATACGGGTTTAAGCCGCTTCCTTCCACGCGTTATCAACCACGGCCACCACGTCGCGCATGATCTGCGTGAGGTCGAAGTCCTTGGGCGTGTAGACGCGCGATACGCCGGCGGCGATCAGGGCTTCGGCGTCGGCGGGCGGGATGATGCCGCCGACCACGACCGGCACGTCGCCGATGCCGGCCTCGCGCAGGCCCCTCAGCACGTCGCCGACCAGCGAGACGTGACCGCCGGACAGGATCGACAGGCCAACGACGTGAACACTCTCCTCGAGCGCGGCGTTGACGATGCGCTCCGGCGTGAGGCGGATGCCCTCGTAGACGACTTCCATGCCGCAATCGCGGGCGCGCACGGCGATCTGCTCGGCGCCGTTGGAATGACCGTCGAGGCCGGGCTTGCCGACCAGCATCTTGATGCGGCGGCCGAGGCGGCGGGAGACCGCGTCCACCTCGCGGCGGGTCGCTTCGAGGCGGCCGTCGGTGACGCCGGCGGCGCGCGCCACGCCCGTGGGCGCGCGATACTCGCCGAACACGCTGCGCAGCGCGTCGGTCCATTCGCCGGTGGTGACGCCGGCCCTGGCGCATTCGATGGAGGCCGGCATGACGTTGCGGTCTTCCCTGGTCGCGGCGACCAGCTCCGCGAGCGCGGCCTTCACCGCCGCACCGTCACGCGTCGCCCGCCAGGCGTTCAGCCGCTCGACCTGGCCGCGCTCGACCGAATCGTCGACCGTCATGATCGACTCCTGCCCGCCGCCGAGCGGCGAGGGCGCCCCCTCGGTATAGGCGTTGACGCCGACCACGGTCTGCTCGCCCGATTCGATGGCGGCCAGCCGCTTCAGGTTCGATTCGACCAGGCGCTGCTTCATGTAGGCGGCCTCGATGGCCGCCACGGCGCCGCCCATGTCGGCGATACGGCCCATCTCGGCCAGCGCCTCCTGCTTCAGCGCCTCGACCCCGGCCGCGATCTCCTTGCTGCCGTCGAAGATGTCGCCGTATTCGAGCAGGTCGGTCTCGAAGGCCACGATCTGCTGCAGGCGCAGCGACCATTGCTGGTCCCACGGGCGCGGCAGGCCGAGCGCCTCGTTCCAGGCGGGGAGCTGCACCGAACGCGCACGGGCGTTCTTGCTCATCACCACGGCCAGCATCTCGAGCAGGATGCGATAGACGTTGTTCTCCGGCTGCTGCTCGGTGAGGCCCAGCGAATTCACCTGCACGCCGTAGCGGAACAGTCGCTGCTTGGGATCGGCGATGCCGTAACGATTCAGTGTGATGTCTTCCCACATCTCCGCGAACGCCCGCATCTTGCACATCTCGGTGATGAAGCGGATGCCGGCATTCACGAAGAACGAGATGCGGCCCACCACCTTGGGGAAGTCGGCATCGGGCACCTGGCCGCGCGCCTTCACCGCGTCGAGCACGGCGATGGCGTTCACCAGCGCGAAGGCCAGCTCCTGCACCGGCGTCGCGCCGGCTTCCTGCAGGTGATAGCTGCAGACGTTCATCGGGTTCCACTTGGGAACCTCGCGATAGGTGAAGCCGATCGTGTCGGCGGTCAGGCGCAGGGACGGCTCGGGCGGAAAGATGTACGTGCCGCGCGAGAGATATTCCTTGATGATGTCGTTCTGCGTCGTGCCCTGCAGCTTCGAGCGCTCGACGCCCTGCGCCTCGGCGGTCGCGATGTACAGCGAGAGCAGCCAGGCGGCCGGCGCGTTGATGGTCATCGACGTGTTCATCCGGTCGAGCGGGATGCCGTCGAACAGGGTCCGCATGTCGCCGAGATGCGAAATCGGCACGCCCACCTTGCCGACCTCGCCCTTGGCCAGCACATGATCGCTGTCGTAACCGGTCTGCGTCGGCAGATCGAAGGCGACACTGAGGCCGGTCTGGCCGCGCGCGAGATTGGTGCGGTAGAGCTCGTTCGACTTCTCGGCCGTGGAATGGCCGGCATAAGTGCGAATGAGCCAGGGCTTGTCGCGGTTCGGAATTGTCATGTGTGGCGGTTCGCAGGGCTGTTGACGTATTCTTGGGTACACCAGATCATGCTGCGTCGCAGCATCGAAGATTTTGCAGTGCGGCGGAAGGGAAAAGAGGGGATTTGAGCGACGCTTCTTCCCCCTGGGTTCAGGCGGCCGGACAGGCGCCGACAGGAACCTCCAGCCCGACCTCTGCCCCCGGTACGCCCTGGAGCGCCGACCTGACTCCGAGCCGGCCGGTCTATGACGGGCGGCTGGGCGAACTCTACGCGATCTACCTGCGTCACCTCGCGATGATGCTGGTGACTTTGGGCTGGTCGCGCTTCTGGGGGCGCACCCGCATCCGTCGCTATGTCTGGAACCATCTCTCGGTGCTGGGCGACCGGTTCGAATATCGCGGCCGTGGCATCGAGCTGATGATCGGCTTCCTGCTGGCGCTGCTGCTGGTCGCCGCCTGGTCCGGTCTCATGTACCTGGTGTGGCTGTACGTCTTCCACGAGAAGCCGTTCGCCAGCTTCGGCCTGTTCGACCTGTTCTCGCTGTCGGTCGTGCTGATCGGCTTTCCGCTGGCCTACGTCGGCCATTATGCCGGCATGCGCTACAGGCTCTCTCGCACCCGCTGGCGCGGCATTCGTTGCGGCATGGCGGGCTCCGCCTGGGGCTACGGCGCCACCGCGACCTTCCTGCACCTCGCCAATGCGATGACCGCTTACCTGCTGACGCCCGTCGTGTCTGTGAACCTCGCGCGCCCGCGCATCGCGAACACCCGGGTGGGCACGCAGGGCTTCGCCTTCGCCGGCCGCGCGGGCGACATCTACAGTCGCTATCTCGGCTACTACTTCCTGAACATCCTGGCCTGGGTCGCCGCGGCCGTCGCCACCTTCATGGCGGTCGGCGGTACGCTCGAAACGCTGGGCGTCTCCTCCGACGACTTCCTGAAGCTGTTCGCCCATCCCAGCCTGCACACCGTCGTCGTGCTGCTGCTTGTCGCCTTTGGCGCCTATCTCCTGTTCGGCCTGCTCATCCTGCCGTTGCGCTGCTGGTGGCAGGCCTATCTGCTGCGCTACCTCGTGACCCACAGCCGCGCCGGCAATGTGCTGTTCGCCACCGCCATCTCGACCTGGCAGATGTGGGGGTTCCTGGTGCTGAACTACCTGATCGTGCTGCTGACGCTCGGTATCGGCTGGCCCTGGGTGATGCACCGCACGATGAAGCTGATCGCGGGCCAGCTGTGGATCTACGGCGCGCCCCAGGGCAGCGAGATCCGGCAGCCGGCCGATCGCGGCCCGGGCTATGGCGAGGGCCTGCTCGACATGTTCGACGTGAGCGGGGTCTGAGGATGGCCGCCCGTTACTATGACGGCGTCACCGCCGACGTGCAGGAAGTGACGCTGAAGATCACCAGCCACGAGCTGCTGATCCACCGGCCGGCGGAATCCGCGGTGTTGGCGCGCTGGCCGGTCGCCGACATGGTGGTGCTGGGCGATTCGCACCACGAGGCCGTCCCACCGCTGGCGCTGCGCGGCAGCGACGCGCGGCTGGTGG
>JBILYJ010000362.1:0-5629 GCA_044377795.1 Reyranella sp.
TTCCGCACCGGCGCCGTCCTGCAGGGGACGGAGCAGCGGCTCCTCCTTGCGGCAGCGGTCCTGGGCATGGGCGCAGCGCGTGTGGAAGCGGCAGCCCTTGGGCGGATTGAGCGGGCTCGGCACGTCGCCGGCCAGCCGGATGCGGGCGCGCTGGGCGGTGGGATCGGGCACCGGAACGGCGGACAGGAGCGCCTGCGTGTAGGGATGGCGCGGCCGGGCGAACAGGCTGCGCTTGGGCGCCAGCTCGACGATCTTGCCGAGATACATGACGGCGACGCGATCGGAGATGTGCCGCACCACGGCGAGATCGTGGGCGATGAAGATGTAGGAGAGGCCGAACTTGCCCTTCAGGTCCTGCATCAGGTTGATGACCTGCGCCTGGATCGACACGTCGAGCGCCGACACCGGCTCGTCGCAGACGATCAGCTTGGGCTGCGAGGCCAGCGCCCGGGCGATGCCGATGCGCTGGCGCTGGCCGCCCGAGAATTCGTGCGGGTAGCGCAGCGCGTGCCAGGCCGAGAGGCCGACCTCGCCCAGCAGCTCGTCGATGCGTCGGCGCAGCGCCGCGCCCGATGCCAGCCCATGCAGGCGCAGCGGTTCGGCCAGCGTCTCGCCGACTGTGAGGCGCGGGTTCAGCGAGGCGTAGGGATCCTGGAAGATGATCTGCATGTCGCGGCGCAGGTCGCGCAGCGCGCCGCGGGAGAGGCTCCGCACGTCGCGGCCGGCGAAGCGGATGGTTCCCTCGGTGGCCTCGATCAGGCGCAGAACCAGCCGGCCCGTCGTCGACTTGCCACAGCCCGATTCGCCCACCAGCGCCAGCGTCTCGCCCGGCGCCACGTCGAAGGTGAGGCCATCGACCGCGCGCACGGTGCCGACGGCGCTCTGGAAGACGATGCCGCGCTTCACCGGGAAGTGCTTGGTGAGGCCGGAGACGGAAAGGAGAGGCTCGGTGGTCATTCGGCGGCCTCGGCCAGGACGAGATCGAGAGGCGCCTTCCAGCAGGCGGCGCGGTGGCCAGGTACGATTTCACGCAAGGCGGGCTGCTCGGAGCGGCATTTCTCGTCGGCCAGCGGGCAGCGAGGGCTGAAGCGGCAGCCGGGCGGCAGGGCGTAAGGATTGGGCACGACGCCCTCGATGGCCGTCAGGCGCTCGTCGCCGTCGCTGCCCAGTCGCGGGATCGAACCCAGCAGGCCAAGCGTATAGGGGTGTTGCGGATCGGCGAACAGCAGGCCGACCGGCGCTTCTTCGACGATGCGGCCGGCATACATGACGATCACGCGGTGGGCGAGTTCCGCCACGACGCCGAGATCGTGGGTGATGAGCATGATCGCCGCGCCCGTGCGCTCGCGCAGGTCGCGCAGCAGGTCGAGGATTTGCGCCTGGATGGTGACGTCGAGCGCGGTGGTCGGCTCGTCGGCGATCAGCAGTTTGGGATCGCAGGCCAGCGCCATCGCGATCATCACGCGCTGGCGCATGCCGCCGGAGAGCTGGTGCGGATACTCGTCCAGCCGGGTCTCGGGCGAGGGGATCTTGACCAGCTGCAGCATCTCCAGCGCGCGGGCGCGCGCCGCGGCGGCACTGAGAGAGCGGTGGAGTTGGACGGCCTCGATGATCTGATCGCCCACGGTCTGCACCGGGTTGAGGCTGGTCATCGGCTCCTGGAAGATCATGGCGATGTCGTCACCGCGCACGGCACGCATGGCGCTTTCCGGCAGGTCTAGGAGATTTCGACCCTCCAGCCTGATGTCGCCGGCCGTGATCCTGCCCGGCGGGTTGGGCACCAGCCGCATGATGGAGAGCGAGGTCACCGACTTGCCGCAGCCGGACTCGCCCACGATGCCCAGCGTCTCGCCGGGCGCCAGCGAGAAGCTGATGCCATCGACCGCTGCGAACGAACTGCCGCCGGACCGGAACTCCGTGCGCAGGCCCTTTACTTCGAGGAGGGGTGTCGTGTCGCTCAAGCCATGCGCCTCACGTCACCGGCCGCGATTGCGGCAGGTGATCGCGCGTGCCGTAGACCGGGGGCGCGAGCTGGTCGGCGGTGCGGCCGGCCCAGTCGCGCTGGCTGACCGTTTCGAGCCGCTTGCGCTGGCCCTCGACCAGGCCCGCGGTCGCCGCCTCGACATCGACCGTCAGGACCTTGCCGTCCTTCACGACCTGGGTGCCGTCGACATAGACGTGCCGGATGGCGCGGTCACCCGCCGAGTAGATCAGGCTGCGCACCGGCTCGTGGGCCGGCTGCATGTAGGGATGGCTCATGTCGACCAGCGAGAAGTCGGCCTTGCAGCCCGGCGCCAGCCTTCCGAGGTCAGGACGGCGCAGCATCCTGGCGCCGCCGATCGTGGCCGCCTCGAAGGCGTGCCGCGTCGTGCCCATCTTGTAGTTCATGGTGATGGCGCGCGCGAGGTAGCAGACCAGCCGCATCTCATCGAGCATGTTGTGCGGGAAGGTGTCGGTGCCGATGCCGACCGTGATGCCGGCATCCATGTAGCGGCCGATCGAGTTCATCACCATGCCGCGCCGCGCGAAGACGGTGGGGCAATGCGCCACCGAGGCGCCGGAGTCGCGCAGCCGCTCGAAGTCGTTGGCGTGCGGATAGTGGATCTGCGGATGGTCGTTCAGGAAGATGCCATGGCCGATGATCAGGTCGGGCCCGAGCACGCCGATCGAGTCGAGCCATTCGATGGGTGTCTTGCCATGGCGATGGACCATCTCGTGGAACTCGACCACGGCCTGGCAGGCATGGGTCTGCATCGGCAGGCCGCGGCGCCTGGCCTCCTGAAGGGCCTCCTTGAAGAAGCCCTCGCCGCAGGTGTCGATCTGCGCCGGGCCGACCATGCCGGAGAGCCGGCCGCTGGGATGCTTCGCGGCCTCGTCGAGCGTCGCCATCGAGGCTTCGAAGGCTTTCTCGCCGGCCTTCTCGTCCCAGGCATATTCGACCGTGTGGCCGTTCTTCGTGTACCAGACGGCCTGGCGCATCATCGGGCAGACGACGGCGCGGATGCCGGTCGCCGCGAGGTCGTCCGCCCAGCCGGGGCGCGCCATCGACAGGTCGGTGATCGTCGTCACGCCGCTCTTCAACAGCTCCGAGACCGCGACCTTGGAGGAGGGGCCTGCATCCTCGGGGTTCAGGCCGAACACCGTCAGGTATTCGTAGAGAGAGCTCTGGCCGAGTTTGTCGCTGCCATACTCCTCGGTGAGGCCCTTGTTCGCGGGCTCAGAGAACGGATGGCTGTGGACGTTGACGAGGCCGGGGATCGCCATCATCCCCTTGCCGTCGATGGTCGTGTCGACCGGGCCCACATAGCCTGGCCCGACATGGGCGATCTCGTTGCCCTTGAACACGAGATCGGCATTCTCGAGATAGACGTGCCGCCCCTCGGCCTCGTCCCACGCAACGACGTGGTCGAGGCCGGCGATCTTGGTCGTCTTCATAAGCGCTTCGCTCCGGTTGCTTGCTGTCTGCTGGCTATTTGTAGGCGATGCCCAGGCCCTTGTAGAGGCCGCAGCCATAGTTGCCGTGCGCCTTGATGGGCTTCAGCTTGGAGCCCGCGACCACAAACAACGGCTCGTGGAACAGCGGGATCCAGACGAAGGCATCGTGCACCTTCTGCTGCACCGCCTGGTACGAGGCCGTACGCGTGGCCTCGTCGAGCGCGGTCGATCCCTTGTCGAGCAGCTCGTCGGTTTCCTTGTCCTTCCAGTTCATGCGGTTGGGAGTGGGCGCATTGGTCGACCGGAAGTAGAGGTTCATCGCGTCGCCCGCGCTGACATAGGGGAAGCTCATGCCGAACGCGTCGAATTCCTGCGTCGCGAGCTTGCCCCACGCCACGGTGGAGTCGAAGAGCTGGATCTGCAGGTCGACGCCGACCTTGCGCAGGTCGCCCTGCACGGCCTCGGCGATCTCCTTGAAGGCACCGGAGATGCCGTAGATGAGCGGCGCCAGCTTCTTGCCGTCCTTGTAGCGGAAGCCGTCCGGGCCCTTCTTCCAGCCGGCCTCGTCGAGAAGCTTCTCGGCTTCCTTGAGGTTCTCGCCGTAGGCCGCCTTGTTGAGCTTCGCATTGAAGTCGAGGACGTTGGGCATCAGCATGGTCGAGGCCGGCTCGGCGAAGCCGAACGTCACGGCCTCGGTGATCGCCTTCTGGTCAACCGCGAGGTTCATGGCCTGGCGCACGCGCACGTCGTTGACGAGTTCCTTGTCGACCTTGAAGCCGATGAAGTAGGTCCAGAAGAAGTTCTCGGCCTTGGTCACCGAGAGGTTCTTGTTGGCCTGCAGTTCCTTGATCGACCAGTAGGGGACGTACTGGCTGGCATCCGCCTGGCCGGCCTGCAGAGCAGTGACGCGGGTGTTCTCCTCGGGCACCACCTTCCAGGTCACCTTGTCGACCTGGGCCTCGGTATAGTCGTAGATCGGCGGGCCCCACTTGTAGCCCTTGTGCTTGGTCAGCACCGTCGAATCGCGGGGCGTCCAGCTTTCGAAGCAGTAGGGGCCGGTGCCGTCGAAGCCCTTCACGCCGAAGTCGGCGCCGAGCTGCTTGACCTGGTCGACGTTCAGGACGGTGTGGAAGTACTGCGTCATCTGGTAGAGCAGCTCGGAGAACGGCTTCTTGAGCTTGTACTCGACCGTCACGTCGTCGGGCGCGGTGATCTTGTCCACGTCGCCCATGCGCCATTTCACGAGACCCTTGGTGTCGGGATCGAGCCAGCGTTCGTAGGTGGCGACCACGTCCTTCGCCGTCATCTTCTTGCCGCTGCAGAAGGTGACGTCGTCGCGCAGCTTGAACGTGTAGGTGAGACCGTCGGGCGAGACCGTCCAGCTCTTGGCGAGGCCGGGCTTCAGCGTCTTCATGTCGAAGTCGAGGTTCACCATCGTGTCACCCATCATGTAGATGACCTCGGCGCCCGATCGGGCGGTCGACTTGTGCGGATCGTAGCGATCGGTGTCGATCTCGCGCACGATCGTCACGCTCTTCTGCGCCATCGCCGGCGCCGCAACGCCCGCCACGGCCATCGCGGCCAGTGCCGCCACCGTCAACTTCTTCATGCCCACACCTCCTGCTGTTTCAAGTCATTGCCTCAATTTCGGATCGAGGGCGTCGCGCAGCGCGTCCCCCAGGACATTGAATGCGAGCACCACGAGGAAGATCGCCGCGCAGGGCAGCGTCGAGACGTGCGGCGCGATCGACAGGAACTTGCGGCCGTCGGCGGCCATGCTGCCCAGCTCCGCGGTGGGGGGCTGCGCCCCGAGGCCGAGGAACGAGAGGGCCGCACCCAGCAGGATCGCCTGACCGAGCTGGAGCGTCATGTAGATCAGGATGGTCGGCCAGCAGTTGAGCGCGAGGTAGCGCCAGATCAGCGCGCCGTCGCCGAGACCCACGGCGCGGCCGGCCTCCATGTATTCCTGCTGCATGATCGACTGTGCGGCCCCGCGGGCGATTCGGGCGATCGACGGGACCGAGGCGATGCTGAGCGCAAGCACGAGGGAGAAGAGGCCGGTGCCCATCACCGCCGCAATGGCGAGGCCGAACAGGATGGACGGGAAGGAGAGCAGCACGTCGATCAGGCGCATCAGCGGCTGGTCCAGGCGCTTGAAATAGGCGGCGCTCAAACCGATCAGCGCGCCGAGGCC
>JBILYJ010000044.1:0-18997 GCA_044377795.1 Reyranella sp.
AGGGCGTGAGGCCCAGCACCACTGTCGGCACATTGAACATGCGATACCAGCGGGAATCCGAGCCGCCGACCCTCATGTTGACGGCAGGTGTCTCACCCAGCACTTCGGCGGCGACGGAGGCGGTGCTGGCCACGATCTCGTGGCCGGGATCGGTGAACGACGGCTCGAAGCGGCGGATCGCTTTCCAGCTCACACCCTCCAAAGGCGCTAGCCACTCATCGAGCTTGGCGGCCAGCACGTCTGTCGTGATTCCGACAGGGAGGCGGATATCGGCTCGGGCGAGGGCGTTCGTGGGCACCAGGTTGGGCGAGGTACCGCCCTCGATGGTGCCGATGTTCACCGTGACCCTCGATAGCGTATCGGCCTCGCCGGGGCCCGACAGGGGCTCGGAAATGGGCTTGGCCTTGCCGATCGCCGAGGTGACGACCGGGGGCGACTGGAAGGGCACGTCCTCGAGCTGTTTCAGGTAGTCGAGCGCAGTGCGCAGCCGGTCGATGGCGTTGGTGCCTTTGTGGACATGGGCGCCGTGGGCGGGCGATCCCGTGGTCTCGATCTCGACCCACATCAGGCCCTTCTCGCCGAAGCGTACCACCCTGGGCGAACCGACATCGCCGCAGATGTTTGCGTCGCCGGCGGCATGCGGGAAGTTCTGGAGGAGATAGCCGGAGCCCAGCGAGCCCATATTCTCTTCGTCGCCTGCCAGGGTGAGCACGATCTCGCCGTCCCAGGCATCGCGGTTCTCGGCCAGCAACAGGGCGGCCAGCAGCGAGCAGGCGATGCCGCCCTTCATGTCGCAGACCCCGCGGCCATAGAGCTTGCCGTCCTTCAGCACGCCACCCAGCGGCGGCACGGTCCAGGGCAGGTTCTCGAGGAGAGGGAAGGTGTCGAGATGCCCGTTGAAGATCAGGCGGCGCCCGGGCGCACGGCCGCGGATACGGCCGATCAGCGAGACGATGCGCGGCTCCGGCTCGATCCGCTCGATCTCGATTCCGGGAATCTCGCGCAGCAGCGCTTCGGCCACCGCGGCCACGTCGAACGTGTCGCTTGGCGGGTTGGGAGAGGCCACGGCCACCAGCCGCTGCGTCACGGCGATGAGACGGTCGAGCGAGCCTTCGACGCGGCGCGCCAGTTCGGTACGGATTTTCTGCGACATCAACGAGCCTGCAGCCTGCGTTCCCAGAAGCGGATGGCCATGGCGAGCGGCCAGCAGATGAAGAAATAGACCACGGCGATGAAGGTGAAGGTCTCCAGCGGCCGGAAGTTAGTGGCCGAGAGTTCCATGCCGCGCCGGGTGATCTCGCTCACCGAGATGACGGCGCCCAGCGAGGAGAACTTGATGAGCTGCACGAAGTTCGATGCGAGCGGCGGCAGGGTCATGCGGATCGCCTGCGGCAGCACGATGCGGTTGAACGATTGCAACGGCGTCAGGCCGAGCACCTGGGCGGCCTCGCGGTGGCCCTTGGGCACGCTCTGGATGCCCGAGCGGTAGACCTCCGAGATGAAGGAAGCCTGATAGAGGGCGAGGCCGATGATCAGGGCGACCAGAGCCTCAATGCGGACGCCGAACACGATCGGCAACACATAGTAGACCCAGAGGAGCTGTACCAGGATCGGCGTGTTGCGCACGACCTCGCCGATCGAGATGCCGATCCAGCGCAGGATCCGGAAACGCGACATGTCGAGCAGCGCGATGATCAGTCCGCCGACCATCGCCAGCACCAGCGTGATCGCCGAGATGACCAGCGTCATCTGCAGGCCGCCCATCAGGAAGTCGAAGCTTCCCCAGACCGTGTCCCAGCGGAATTGGTACTTGAACATGCTCAGATCACGCTTGTTGCCCACCCTTCGAGACGCGCTCCTGCGGAGCGCTCCTCAGGGTGAGGTTGTGATTTAACGCACACCTCATGCTGAGGAGGCTGCGCAGCAGCCGTCTCGAAGCATGGGCTAAAGGTCACGGCGCGACGATCGGGTCGAGTTTGTGCTTCTTGGCGTACTTCAGGAGCCTTCCGTCGAGCTTGATCGTGTCGACGAACAGGTTGACGTAGTTCAGCCAGATCTGATCGCCCTGCGGGACGACATAGGCGTAGGGCGTGATGGCGAGCTTCTCGTTGGGCAGGATGTAGGTCGCCCAGTCGAACTCGTCGGTCACTTTGATCGCGGTCGGGAAGTCGGTGATGATGACATCGACGCGCTGCGCGACCAGCTCGGCCTCGCGCGTGTTGGGCGGCGCCACCGAGACGACCTCGGCGTTCTTCACATAACCCTTCATGAAGGGCTCCATGTAGCTGCCCAGAGAGACGGCAGCCTTCACGCCCTTCTGGTCGATGTCCTTCCACTCCTTGATCTTGCTGTCCTTGCGGGTGACCGCGTAGAGGTTGGTCAGCAGGTAGGGCTTGGAGAACTCGACCGCCTGGCCGCGCTTCATCGTGGCGCCGACACCGAACATGCCGATCTCGCACTTGCCGGCCTGCAGGTCGGCGATGAACGAGCCGAAGCTCGATTCGACGATCTCCAGCTTGGCGTCGAGCTCCTTGGCGAATTCCTTCGCGAGGTCGGCGTCGATGCCTTCGATCTCGCCGGTCTTGGAATTGCGGAACGAGATCGAATAATAGAGCGGAAACTGGCAGACCCTGAGCTTCTTGCTCTTGGTCACCTCGTAGAGACGCGACTGCGTCTGCTGGGCTTCCGCGCCCGTGATCGAAAACGCGCCAACCGTGCCGGCCAGCGCGAGCGCACCCAATATCCTTGCTACACCCATCATCGGTCTCCCTTGTTGACCTTCCCCATCACTCATCCGCGAACTGCTGCAGGAAGCGCTGGGCGCGCTCCGTCTGCGGCGCATCGAAGAAGGCCGAACCCGGCGCCGCCTCGACGATCTCGCCTCGATCCATGAACACGGTCCGCGTGCCGACATGGCGCGCGAAGCCCATCTCGTGCGTGACGACCAGCATGGTCATGCCCTCGCGCGCGAGCTGGCGCATGACGGCGAGCACCTCGCGGCGCAGCTCGGGATCGAGCGCGCTGGTTGCCTCGTCGAACAGCAGGACCTTGGGCGACATGGCCAAAGCGCGGGCAATTGCCACGCGCTGCTGCTGGCCACCCGACAGGCGCGCCGGATAGGCGTCGCGCTTCTCGAACAGGTCGACCTTCTTCAGGAGCGACTCGGCGATGGCGACGGCCTTGTCCCTGGGCATCTTCTTCACGCGAATCGGCGCTTCGATGAGGTTCTGCAACACCGTCATGTGTGGCCACAGATTGAAGTGCTGAAACACCATGCCGATCTCGGAACGCACTTCGCGGGCCGCGGCCTTGACCTGCTTGTCCGGCGATGGCGTCGAAATAGGCACGCCCTCCATCACGACGCGGCCCTCGCTCGGCTCTTCGAGCAGGGCGAGGCAGCGCAGCAGCGTGGTCTTGCCCGAGCCCGACGGGCCCACGACACAGACAACGTCGCGCTCCAGAACTTCCAGAGACACGCGGGTCAGCACCTGGTTGGCACCAAAGCGCTTGGTGATGCCGTCCGCGAGGATGAGGGGACTCGTGCTGCTCATGTCACTCCATAAGCAATTCCTATGCCGCTATATTGCAGCCTGCCGGATCGGCAGGAGTTTTGCTAGTAGAGCATGGAATAATTGTCTGAATGACCAATAACGGCTGTTTATAGAACATGGACGTCAAGCTCCTGGAAGCCTTCCGGGCGGTGGTCGATCACCGCTCCATGACCGCCGCCGCGGGCGCCATGGGCGTGACCCAGCCCGCGGTCAGCACGCAGATCGCGCGTCTGGAGGAGACGGTGGGCTTCTCCCTGTTCGAGCGCGCCAACGGCCGGCTGAAGCCTACGGCCGAGGGCATCCTGTTCTATGCGGAAGCAAGCCGCGTGCTGGGCGAGGTCGACCGGCTGCAGGCCGCGACCGCGCAGATCCGGGAGGGGCAGTCGGGGCGTCTGGCGGTCGCCAGCCACCCGTCCGCGGCCATCTCCCTGTTGCCCAATCTGGTGGCGCAGTTCCTGGCCGAGCGGCCGGGCGTATCGGTGCGGCTGATCTCGCGTCATTCCGACGTGGTGAGCCAGCTCCTGCCGACCGAGAGCTTCGACATCGGCATCGCCGAGCTGCCGATCGACGAGAGCCAGATCGAGGTCCGGCGCTACGCGATGCGGTGCGTCGCCATCCTGCCGCCGCGCCATCCGCTCGCCTCGCGCAAGGTGCTGACGCCGGAACTGCTCGGCCCGCACCCGATGGTGATGCCGGCGCGCTCGCATCAGGTGCCCAACCGCATCCGCGGCGTCTTCTCGGCCGCGGGCGTATCGATCAATGCCGTGGTCGAGGCCGAGTTCTTCGCCAGCCTCTGCGGCCTGGTGGCCGCGGGCGCCGGATGGTCGATCGTCGATCCGCTGTCGGCGCGCAGCTTCGAGCATCTCGGCCTCGTGACGCGGCCGTTCGAGCCCGCCGTCACCTACGAGATCGGCGCCTTCCATCGCCGCGACCGAGAGCCGTCAGTGCTGGCGACCGCGTTCCTCGACATGCTCGACGACAAACTGAAAGGGTGAATGGATGCGTCTCGACGCCAATCTGATGGGCCGGCTCGCGGCCGACGAGGCGCTGTGGCGCGACTTCAACGACATCTGCGATTGCGGTGGTCGTCTCTCGGGCACCGAGAGCGAAAGGAAGGCTTTTGCGTTGCTGCGTGATCGGGTGCGGGCGGCGTCGCCGGCCAATTCGGGCCGCTCGATCCCGGTGCCCTACAATGGCTGGCAGGCGAAGTCGGCGACGCTGATGCTGCCGGGTGGGACGTTTGCGCCGTGCCATCCCCTGGTGCGCACCATCGCGACTCCCGGCCTTACCGCCGAGGTGATCGACCTCGGGCGCGGCACGCCCGACGAGTTCGAGGCGCACAAGGCGGAGATCGCCGGCCGCATCGTGCTGGTGCGGCACGAGCTGATGTTCGCGGCGGGCACGATCCATCGCCGTCGGAAGTACGACATGGCACGCGCCCATGGCGCCGTGGGTTTCCTGATCGGCGGTCCGCTGGCGGGCCACGTGGTGGCGGGCTCCTCGGGGCGCGACTCGGGCGAGGGCATTCCCGCGCTCGGCATTTCACCCGAAACGGCCGCGAAGCTGGCGCGCCGTTCGACGGGTTTCCCATCCGTCACGATCGCCATCGAGACGGCGGAGCGGCCGGCCGAGACCGAGACGCTGGTATTCGACTATCCCGGCGAGACCGACGAATGGGTGGTGCTGTCGGCGCATGTCGACGGCCACGACCTGGCCGAGAGCGCCATGGACAACGGTACCGGCCTCGCGGCTGTTCTGGCAGTGACGCGGGCGCTGTCGCCGGAAGTGGCGAAGTGGCGGCGCGGCCTGCGGGTGATGTTCTTCAGCGTCGAGGAATGGGCACTGACCGGCTCGGCGCAGTACGTGCAGGCGCTGGGCGAGGGAGAGCGCGCGAAGATCGCGCTCAACGTCAATCTCGATTCGGTGGCGGGCAGTCCGAACCTCGCCGCGCTCACCAGCGGCTATGCCGGCGTCGAGCCGTTCCTGCTGGGCGTTGCCGAGGCCAATGGTCAATCCCTGCGCACCGTGCGGCCGCTGATGACCAATTCCGACCACGCGAACTTCGCGGCGGGCGGCATCCCGGCAATCCGGCTCGTCGCAGGGTTCGACGATCCCAGCGCCCATCTGCGCGTCGTCCTCACGCCGGCCGACACGCGCGACAAGGTCGCGCAAAGCGAGCTACGGCAGGCGACCCTGCTGACGGCTGCGCTGGTCGCCGCCGCTTGCAACGCAACGGCGGCCGAAGCCGCGGCGTGGCGGCGTTGAGAGGTCAGCCCGGGCGCAGGCCGTCCTTGGGATAGACGCCGCCGGCATCCTTGATGGCCTGGCGGTAGTTCTTGTCCGAATTGAACGGCTCGGCCTTTGGAAAGTCCTTCCGCTTGCCGGGCCGGATCTCGCCGGTCGACGGTGTCACGATCAGCAGCTCGCCCCTGCGGCCGAGCAGCGGGATCTCCCGCTTCCAGCGCGAGTAGGTCCGGCGCGCCGTGGCGGAGAAGGTGACGTAGGTATCGAACTCGTCCTTGTCCTTGACGAACAGCGCCTCGTAGGTGGCGATGAACTCCTCGACGAACTTGCGATCGACGATCTCGAGGTTGGACATCATCCAGCAGCGATCCTCGAAGACCCAGTAGGTGCCGACGCCGACGAATTCCTTCTGCCGCGTCAGGTAGGGATAGAAGGGGAAGCCACGGCAGGCGATCGTGCGGTTGTCGCGCTCGCAGTGCCGCGCGCCCTTGCAGTGGATGGCCATGCAGTCGGAGGTCAGCTCCTCGACGATCATCCGGGTGGAATAGTCGTAGGGCTTGAACTTGGACCACAGGTCGGTGCGGGTCTTGAGCAGGTCCCATTCGACCTTGTGCACGACCGGCACGGCGTTCTGCGTCGAACAGCAGACCGGTTCGCCGTCGTTCAGGGGCGCGCACTTGCGGCCGCAGTCGAAGCGCGAGACCGGGGCGTTGAAGCCTTCGTAGAGGCTCGCGAAATCGGCCGAGCTTATCTTTGTTTTCTTGGTGCTAGGGGGCATTGCTTTGCTTTAGCCCGATCCGTCTGTGAAAGAACAGTTACGGAATTATAACAGCCTGCCGCCGAATAGCTTCACGAAACGGGCAGGACCCGCCAGACGACGGTCTCGCGCATGCCGCGGTTCTCGAGCTGAAGCGAGGTCGGGATTTCGTAGCGGCCGAGCTCTTCCAGGCCCTGGGCGCTGAAATAGTTGCGGCCCGGGTCGCCCAGGAGGACCAGCCGGCCCCTTGCGGCATGGCTGCGCAGCCAGGCCAGCGCCTGGACCGACATCTCGCGCTCGTAGCAGACGTCGCCCGCGATCACCACGTCGGTCTCGGGGTTTCCCGGCGCTCCGGCCAGCCAGTCCTCGCTGCTCGTGTCGATGGAAAGACCGTTGGCCACGGCGTTGAGGCGGGCGGCGACCAGCGATAGCCGGTCGATGTCGTTGGCCACGATCGACGTGGCGCCGGCACGCGCTGCCGCCAGCGAGGAGACGCCCGAGCCCGCGGCGAAGTCGATCACCCGCTTGCCCGCGACCAGCGCCGGATTGTCGAGCAGGTGCCGCGCGATCGCCTGGCCGCCGGGCCAGCAGAAGGCCCAGTAGGGCGGGTCGACGTTCTTCTCCTCCAGCCACGCCTCCGTGGCCTGCCAGATCGGCACGTATTCGCTGGCCAGCCACAGCCTGAACTCGGGCACCATGGCCGGTGCCTCGAGCGCGGTGTTGGCGCGGATGAAACCCTCGGGATCGTCGGGAAGCCTCGACATCAGGGAATCCTGTCGACGATGAGGGCCGCCAGCATGAGCCAGCCGATGAGACGGTTCGACTTGAAGCGCATCAGGCAGTCGGCCTGGTCGTCGGGCTTCAGCAGGGCGATCTGCCAGACCAGGTGTCCGGCGATGCCGGCCAGCAGCACGAAGTAGCCGATGCCCAGCGGCGCCATCAGGCCGGTCGCGATCCAGAATCCGATCGCCAGCACCGCGAACAGGCTGAGCCATCGCCGCGGCGCGGCGGCGAAGCGTCTCGCCGTCGAGCGCACGCCGACCACCGCGTCGTCGCGCTGGTCCTGCATGGCGTAGATCGTATCGTAGACCATCGTCCAGGCGACGCCGCCGAGATAGAGCGCGACGGTGGCCCAGGATAGCGTCCCGGTGACGGTGGCGTAGCCCACCAGCGCGCCCCAGTTGAAGGCGAAGCCCAGCACCACCTGCGGCCAGGAGGTGATCCTCTTCATGGTCGGATAGATCGCCACCAGCAGCAGCGAGAGCAGCGCCACGCCGCCCGCGAACTTGTTGAGCTTGAACAGCACGGCGGCGCCGACTGCGCCCTGCAGCGCCATCCAGATCAGCGCGTGGTGCAGCTTCAGCTCGCCCGAGGGCAGTGGCCGCCCGCGCGTGCGCTCGACGCGGGCATCGACCTTGCGATCGACGATGTCGTTCCAGGTGCAGCCCGCACCACGCATGGCGATGGCGCCGACCGCGAACAGCGCCATGTAACCCGCGAGCTGCGCCCAGTTGGGCGCCGCGGCCAGCGCCGACGACCACCAGCAGGGAAACAGCAGCAGCCAGATGCCGATCGGCCGGTCCCAGCGCGCCAGCCGCCCATAGGGGCGTGCCCACGGCGGCAGAAATCGCAGCGTCCAGTGCGTACTGTCGATATCGGTGAAGCCGGTTGTCCGCCCGGCGGTCATGGCGTCATCATGGGCGTCATAATGCAGCTATGCGCGACAATGATCCATGAAGGCAAACAGATGAGCAGCGATCCATGAGTATTGGGCGTCTCTTCGTCGAGGCCGATCTCGCGGCTGGCGGCGAAGTCCCCCTGGACGAGGCACAGGTCCACTACCTGCGCAACGTCATGCGGCGGCCCGACGGCTCGCCGCTGCTGCTGTTCAACGGGCGCGACGGCGAATGGCGCGGCGCCCTGTCGGCACGCGGCAAGAAGTCGGCGGTGGTGGAGGTGGGCGAACGCACGCGAGAGCAGGTGCCCGAACCCGACGTCTGGCTGTGCTTCGCGCCGGTGAAGCGTGCCCGTATCGACTATATCGCCGAGAAAGCCACCGAGCTCGGCGTCTCCGTGCTGCAGCCCGTGGTGACGCGCCACACCGCCGTCGAGCGGGTCAATGTCGGCCGCCTGCGGGCCAATGCGATCGAGGCGGCGGAGCAGACCGAGCGGCTCACGGTGCCCGAAGTCCGCGATTCGATCGATCTCGGGAAGTTGCTGGACGGCTGGCCCGGGGGGCGGCGCCTGATGATGTGCGACGAGACCGGCGGCGGGTCGCCCATCGCCGACGCGCTGTCGGCCCTCGACGAGGCGGCACGCGCGGCCCCCTGGGCCATCGTGATCGGCCCCGAGGGCGGCTTCGCCGAAATCGAGCTGCAGGCCCTTCGTCGCATAAAGGATGTAACGTCTGTAGGCCTCGGTCCGCGCATCCTGCGGGCCGACACCGCGGCGCTGGCAGCGCTGGCATGTTGGCAGGCGCTGGTCGGCGACTGGCGGCGCCCGACACCGCGTCTCAGCGGCGATTATAGCGCCTCCAGGGTTACCGTCTGAGCGCTTGCGCAGGCCCCCGGCGATGTGGGAGAGAGCGAATCGAACAGGATGAACCAGCCGCGGGCTCGGGTGAGGTTTTCTCATGCGACCGCGCCGCTCCACCAGCCTTCACAAGGCGCGGAGCGATCAGGGAGAGTTGATCGTATGTCCGCACCTCCGTCGGGCGGCGGCGCGCCGATCGAAAATCGGCGGCAGCTGATTGAATACTTCGCGGCCGGCAACAAGCCCCGCGCCATGTGGCGCATGGGCACCGAGCACGAGAAGTTCGGCTACCACACCAAGACCCTGAAGCCGCTGGCCTATGATGGGCCCGACGGCATTCGCGCCATGCTCGAAGGGCTGACGCGGTTCGGCTGGGAGCCGGTGGTCGAGGGCAACAATCCCATCGCGCTCTTGCGCGGCAAGGCCAGCATCACCTTGGAGCCGGGGGGCCAGTTCGAACTGTCGGGCGCGCCGCTCGAGACCCTGCACGAGGCGGCTGCGGAGAACGGCCAGCATATCGACGAGGTGAAGCAGGTCGCGGGCGAGATCGGTGCGTCGTTCATCGGATTGGGCTTCGCGCCCGAGTGGACGCGCGAGGACATGCACTGGATGCCCAAGGGCCGTTACAAGATCATGCGCGAGTACATGCCCAAGGTGGGCAAGCTCGGCATCGACATGATGCTGCGCACCTGTACCGTGCAGACCAATCTCGACTTCGATTCCGAAGCCGACATGGTGAAGAAGTTCCGCGTCTCGCTGGCGCTGCAGCCGATCGCCACCGCGCTGTTCGCCAATTCGCCCTTCAAGGAGGGCAAGGACGTCGGCTTCAAGAGTTATCGCAGCCACATCTGGACCGACACCGATCCCGACCGCTGCGGCATGCTGCCCTTCGTGTTCGAGGACGGGTTCGGCTTCGAGCGCTATGTCGACTACATGCTCGATGTGCCGATGTACTTCGTCTATCGCGACGGGAAATACATCGACGCATCCGGTCAGAATTTCCGCGACTTCCTGAAGGGCAAGCTGCCGGCGCGTCCGGGCGAGCTGCCCTCGATCAACGACTGGGCCGATCACATCACCACGGCTTTCCCCGAGGTGCGGCTGAAGCGCTATCTCGAAATGCGAGGCGCGGATTCCGGTCCGCTGGGCGCGCTGAACGCCCTGCCGGCGCTGTGGGTCGGGCTGCTCTACGACCAGGGCGCGCTCGACGCGGCATGGGACCTGGTGAAGGACTGGAGCACCGCCGATCACGATTACCTGCGGGCCGAGACGCCGAAGACGGGACTCGCGACGATGTTCCGCGGCCGCGTCCTGTCGGAGTTGGCGCGCGACGTCGTCGAAATCGCGCATGCCGGCCTGCGCGCCCGCAAGCAGCTCGACGCCAGCGGCGCCGACGAGACGATGTATCTGGCGCCGCTCGACCGCGCCGTCGCCAGCGGCCTGGCGCCGGCCGACGAACTCCTCGCCAAGTGGCACGGCGAATGGAAGGGATCCTTCGCGGCGCTGTTCCGCGACTGCGCCTACTGAGGTAAGGTCGCGGCATGCTTGATCGTTGCGACCGCGTCCAGATCGCCGTGCACGACGCCGCCAAGGCGGCGCAGCGCTTCGGCCAGTTGCTCGGCAGCCAGGTGTCGCGGCACGACCATAGCCGCCACCTCTCGGCCAGGCGCACCATCCTCGCCGTCGGCGAGAGCGAGTTCGAGCTCTGCGAGGCCGACGGCACCGGTCTCACCCAGGATTTCCTCAGCCGGCGCGGCGAGGGGCTGATGACGGCGGGCTACTGCACCGCCGACCTCGACGGCATGGTGAAGCGCTGGGAAGGACTCGGCATTCCTTACGACCGCGACAACGAGCAGCTCTATCTCTCGGCCGAGACGACTTTCGGCCTTCCGATGGTGATCTCGGAGAGCACTTACCGGCCGCGGGTCGGCCCGGTGTCGTTCCTCTACGAAACCACCAATACGCTGATCAGCGACTGGCGCCGCGTCGCCGCGGTCTATGCCGGCCTGTTCGGCCTCGATCCGTCGCGCTTCAGCGAGATCGGCAGCGAGCGCTTCGGCTATATCGGCACGCTCACTCTGTTCGATCCGCCCAACCGGCTCGACCGCATCGAGCTCAGCCAGGTCACCGACAACGTCCATGCGATGGGCCGCTTCGCCCACAAGCACGGCGACTCGCTCTACATGTGCTACGTCGAGGTCCACGACTGGCCGAACGTGCGCCAGCGCCTGCTCGACGCCAATGCGCGTTACACGCCGCGTGGTTCCGATCCGGTGACCGATCCCGACGGCGGGTGGATTCATCCCAAGGAACTGCACGGATTGCTGCTCGGCGTTTCGCGCACCGGGCTCGCGTGGGACTGGTCGGGTCGCGAAGAATTGGTGCCCCCGGTATGAGTCTTTTCAAGAGTTTTGGCATGACCCGTCGATCGTTTGTTTTTACCGCTCCGGCCCTGTCGGCGGTGCCGACGGTCGCATATGCCCAGCCTGCCGAGTGGCAGACCGTGGTGGGACCCGACCTGCGCTTCCGGCTGGAGATGCCGGCGCCGGTCAACAAGACCTCCGTGGCCGAAAAGGAAAAGGGCCATGCCGGTGAACGCGTCGCCTGGGCCTCCAAGCGCGCCGACGAGATGTTCGACTTCGACTATGTCGACTACGATCCCGGCTGGTTCTCGTCCAAGGACAGCAAGGAAATGGCGCGCGAGCTGGGGCGTGGCGAGGCCGAGGTGGCTTTCCCGCGCGCCAAGTTCAAGTACGTGCTCGACGAGGCGGTGACCCTGCAGGGCTGGGACGGCTACGCGCTCGACATCGCCGACCAGCAGGGCGCGCTGGTGATGATGCGCACCTATATCGTGAAGGACCGGCTCTATCGCCTGCTGGTTACGGCGAAGAACGACGAGGAGACTAAGGCGGCCGCCGCGCGTTTCCTCGGCTCACTCAGGCTGGCGGAAACCAAGAGCTAGGATGCGTATCTGCATTTTCGGCGCCGGCGCCATTGGCGGGAACTATGCGACGCGTCTCGCGGCGGCGGGCAACGAGGTCTCCGTCGTGGCGCGCGGCCCCCATCTCGAGGCGATCCGTGCCAACGGCCTCACGCTTCTGACGGGCGACAAGACGATCGTCGCCAGGGTCGCGGCCAGCGACCGGCCGGCCGATCTCGGCCCGCACGACGTGGTGATCTCGACCCTGAAGGCCTCCAGCCTGTCGGCAATCGCCGACACGGTGGCGCCGTTGCTGGGACCCGGCACGCCCGTGGTGTTCGCGCAGAACGGCATTCCCTGGTGGTACGGCCACGGGCTGGGCAAAGACCGGCCCAAGGCGCCCGATCTGTCGCGGCTCGATCCCGGCGGTGCGCTGCTCAAGGTGGTGGGCTTCGACCGCACGCTGGGCGGCGTCATCACGTCGTCAAATCATGTCATCGAGCCCGGCGTGGTGCGCAACATCTCGCCCGAGCGCAACGTGCTGTGGGTCGGTGAGCCCGACGACCGGCAGACGCCGCGTATCCTGAAGCTGCGCGAAACTCTGATCGCGGCGGGCATTTCCTCGCCCTCGACCACCGATATCCGCTACGACATCTGGCACAAGCTGATGGCCAACTTCACCGGCTCGACGCTCTGCCTCATCCTGCGCCAGCCCACGACCATCCAGGCGACGCCGATGGTCAATCGCCTGGCGCGCCGCGCCCATGCCGAGGCGCTGGCCATCGCCGCCGCGAACGGCGTCGTGCTCGACGATTCGCCCGAGGTCCGCTATGGGCCAAAGCGCGTCTATCCCGATCACCGCCCGTCGATTTTGCAGGACTACGAAGGCGGCCGACCGATGGAGGTCGAGGCGATCGTGCGTGCTCCACTTGCCTTTGCGCGCGCCGCCGGCGTCGACACGCCCACGCTCGATGCCATCGAATCGATCGCCGTCAGCCTGGCCGAATCGAAGGGCCTCTATCACTCCTGAGAGCTTGCTCGATACGCCCACAAGCTCTCAGGGTGAGGGAAGTGGGTCGTTAAAGATGTAAAGCCTTGGGCCTCAGGTCGCGGTGCCGCCGACCGTCAGCGCGTCGATGCGGAGCGTGGGCTGGCCGACGCCGACGGGGACGCCCTGGCCGTCCTTGCCGCAGGTGCCGATACCGGGGTCGAGCGACATGTCGTTGCCGACCATGCCGACGCGGGTCAGCGCATCCGAGCCGGCGCCAATCAGGGTTGCGCCCTTGACCGGGCGGCCGATCTTGCCGTCCTCGATCAGGTAGCCCTCGGTCACGCTGAACACGAATTTGCCCGACACGATGTCGACCTGACCGCCGCCGAAGTTGGCGCAGTAGAGGCCCTTTTTCACGGAGGCGAGGATCTCTTTTGGATCTTTATCGCCGCCCAGCATGAAGGTGTTGGTCATGCGCGGCATCGGCGCATGGGCATGGCCCTGGCGGCGGCCGTTGCCGGTCGGCTTCACGCCCATCAGGCGGGCGTTCATACGGTCCTGCATCAGCCCGACCAGGCGGCCGTCCTCGATCAGCACATTGCGCTGCGTCGGCGTGCCTTCGTCGTCGATGGTGAGCGAGCCGCGGCGGTCGTTCAGCGTGCCGTCGTCGACCACGGTGACGCCCGGCGAGGCGACCATCTCGCCCATCAGGTGGGTGAACATCGAGGTCTTCTTGCGGTGGAAGTCGCCTTCCAGCCCGTGGCCGACCGCCTCGTGCCACAGCACGCCCGACCAGCCGGCGCCCAGCACGACCGGCATCTCGCCGGCCGGCGCGTCGACCGAATCGAGGTTGACGAGGGACTGGCGGATCGCCTCGTCGGCTTCCTTTTGCCAGTAGGACGGCAGGAAGATGTCGCCATAGGCGGCGCGGCGGCCGCTGCCGGTGCTGCCGGCCTCCATGCGCGTGCCGTCGGCGCAGACCACGCTGACGTTCAGCCGCACCAGCGGCCGCACATCGGCGGCGCGCCAGCCGCCGGCGCGCACGATCTCGACGACCTGCCACGAGCCCGACAGCGAGACCGAGACCTGGCGCGCCTTGGGCTCCTTGCCCCGGACATAGGCGTCGATCTCCTGCATCAGCGCGACCTTCTGGGCGAAGGGCACGCCGTCGATCGGATTGTCGTCGGCATAGAGCAGCCGGTTGGTGCCGCGCGGCGATTCGTCGGAGGTGCCGCCGCGGCCCGAACGCACGGTCTTAACCGTCTCGGTCGCGCGCTTCAGCGCCTGCTCGTCGAGCGCCGAGGCGTGGGCGAAGCCCGTGACGTCGCCCGCCACGGAGCGCAGGCCGAAGCCCTGCGACGTGTCGTAGGACGCGCTCTTCAGCTTGCCGTCGTCGAACGACAGACTCTCGCTCTGGACATATTCGAGGAACAGCTCGCCGTCATCGGTGCCGGCCAGCGCGTCGTCGACCATCTTCTCGGTCTTGCGCTTGTCGAGGCCGCCCTTGCCGAAGAACAGGCCGTCGGCGGTGGCGAGATGGTTGATCGACTTGCTCATGGGGAACCTTTCCGACTTCGCGTCATCCTGTCTTCGTATTGTCATCCTTCGCTATGCTCAGGACGACATCGAGGCCTCGGACGGCACGGACAATCTCTTCAAAATGGGCATTGGCCTTCCTGCGTGCAAGCGACGCTCACCGCAGTTTGAGCACCAGCTTGCCCTTGAGGTGACGGCGGGAACTGACCCGCAGCGCATCCGCCGCCTGGGCCAGGCTAAATTCAGTGATTGGAGGTACGCGAACGGCGCCGATGCGATGAAGCTCCACGATGCGTTCGAGGTGCGCGCGGGTGCGGGGAACGGCCGGCCGCAGGGCGGTGACATCGCCGCGGTCGGGCTTGGGTGCCTGGGCACCCGAGGCGATGAAAGCTGCGCGTCCACCAGGCTTCAGAACCGAAAACGATCGCATCGCGACGTCGCCGCCCACGGTATCGAACACTGCATCGCAATCGCTTGCCGCCTTGGTGAAGTCGGTCGAATTGTAATCGATGACCTGATCGGCGCCGATCTCGCGCAGATATGGCGCGTTGGCAGCGCTTGCCGTGGTGATGACATGGGCGCCGATATGCTTGGCGAGCTGAATGGCGAAGCTCGCCACGCCGCCAGCACCGCCTTGGATCAGGATCGTTTCGCCCTTCTGCAGCTTCAGGGCGTTTTCGATGGTGCACAAAGCCGTAAGGCCGATAAGCGCCAAGGCCGCGGCTTCGACATGCGTGAGCGTTGCTGGCTTCTTCGCAACGATGGCCGCGCCAATTGCCAGCTTCTCGACATAGGTGCCGTCGCGACCGGTTTCCAGGACACCGAACACCGCGTCGCCGACACGCAAGTCCGACACGCCATCGCCAAGCGTCGCGACAACGCCGGAGAAGTCGCGTCCCAGGCTCAAGGGAAAGCGGGGCTGACCGGGATATTCACCGGCGCAGACTTTCGCGTCGGCGCCATTGATGCTGGCAGCCGCCGTCTCGACGACGATCTGGCCCGGGCCGGCGACGGGATCGGGGAGGTCACCGACTATCAGAACCTCGGGTCCGCCGAACTTTTCGATGTATGCGGCTTTCACGAGGTACCTCTCAGACGACCAAAACGATCTTGCCAAAATGGGCATTGGCCTTCATGTGCGCAAGCGCAGCGGCGGCCTCGGCCAGAGGGAAGGTCTTGTCGATCGGCAGGCTGAGCTTGCCTTCCTCGATGGCCGTCCACAGGTCCTTGCGGGCGGCCTGCACGATATCGCGGACCTCCTCGGGGCTGCGGGTGCGGAAGGTCACGCCGATATAGTCGATGCGCTTCAGCGCATGCAGGTCGAAGTTGAACTCGCCCTTCATGCCGCCCAGCCGGCCGACATTGACGATGCGGCCGAGGATGGCGGCGGCCTCCATGTTCTGGTTCATCACGCCGCCCGAGACCTGGTCGACGATCAGGTCGACGCCCTTGCCGCCGGTCGCTTCCTTGACCTTGTCGGCCCACTTCGGGTCGCGCGTGTCGATCGCGACGTCGCAGCCGAATTCGCCCAGCCGCGCGCGGCGAGCGTCGTTGGTCGAGCTGCCGAGCACGATCGAGGCGCCCATGATCTTGGCGATCTGCATGCCGAGCAGGCCGACGCCCGAGCTGGCGCCCTGGATCAGCACGGTCTCGCCCTTCTTGAGACGGCCGGCGCCGACCAGCGCGTTGTGCATGGTCTGCACGGCCACGGGCATGCAGGCGGCCTGCTCGTAGCTCATGTTGTTGGCGGGGATCTTGTGGGCGCGGCCGGCGTCGGTGATGGCGTATTCGGCGAAGCCGCCGGCCGCCGAGCTCATGACCCTGTCGCCCGGCTTGAAGTCCTTCACGTCGGGGCCGACCGCCTCGACCTCGCCCGCGCATTCCAGGCCCACGATGGTGCCGGCGCCGCCGATGCGGCCGTGCGAATGGCCCGAGGCCACCGCGAGGTCGGCGCGGTTGAGCGACGCGGCCTTCACCTTGATCAGGATCTCGTTGGCCTTGGGCGCGGGCTTGGGGGCGTCGGTGTACTGGACGCCCTTCTCGGTAACGACGGCTGCCTTCATGGCGGATCTCCCTGGAACGGCTTGATGATTCAGGGATCCTGCTTAGCAGGCAGGGGGCCGGGGGCCTATGCCTGCGCCACGCCCTTCACGTATTTCTTGACGATCGTTTCGTCGGGCGGGAAATGGGCGGGGTGAACCGGCGTGATCTGCGCCTGGATGCACTTCCACGCACCGTCCTGGCGGACATAGACGTCGGTGTACATCGTCATGCCGACGGTCTCGACGCCGTCCTTCAGGCGCACGCTCCTGTTGGTCGAGCGCAACAGGGCGGTGTCGCCGAACACGTCGATTTTCTCGTCGCGATAGTCGAAGTAGGGGATGCGGCCAGCGTCGAACCCGCTCGCCCAGTCCGCGAGATAATCGGCGCGGCTTACGCGGACGCCGGCCGGCGAGATGCAGATGAAGTCCTCGTGCAGGATCGCATCGTGCCCGGCCACGTCGTTGGTGATGAAATTGTGGATGAACCTGGCGTTCAACGCGCGCAGCTCCGCCGTCATGGCAACCTCCCTTTAATAAAACTAACTATATAAGAGGTTATGTAGAGAGTCCAACGCGGACAGCTGGCTGATGTCCGTCACCGTCAGACAGGCGGCGTAGGCTTCCCTCATGTGCTGCTCCCGCACGTCTCCATCGATCGCCCGACTGTGCGGGCGATTCGTTGTGTGAAAACAACAAAGGCATTAAACATGAAGAGACTGTGAGAGGGTGCGGACATGAAGATCAAGCAGCAGGTCCAGGAGCTGTTCCCCACGCCGCTGTGGATTCTCGACATTGCCCCGGCCGATGCCGCGCCTTTCAATGCCAAGCTCAGGGCCGAGGTCGAGGCCATCATTTCGCCGCGCCCCAAGTTGCCGATCGGCAGAAACTGGCAGACGCCGCACGATCTGCATACGCGACCGGCCTTCGCCGAACTGGCCAAGCTGATCGAGATCTCCTCGCAGAGTGTCTCCGAATATCTTCAGCTCGAGCGCTTTCCGATGATGATCACGGGTTGCTGGGCCAACGTGAATCCACCCGGCAGCTATCATCCCACGCACGCCCACCCGAACAATTTCCTGAGCGGCGTCTACTACGTCGACGCCCCCGGCAGCGGCACGGATCTCGTCTTCCAGGACCCGCGGCCGATCTCGATCATGCCGTGGAGCGGCAAGCCCACGCGCATGACCGCCAACGCGTCGACGGCCCAGCCCCAACCCGGTCGCATGGTGATCTTCCCGTCGTGGCTGCGACACCACGTTCCTACCAATGAAGGCACGACCGAGCGCATCAGCATCTCGTTCAATCTCATGTTCACCAACTACGCCGAGACGCTGGCGATGCCTCGGTGGAAGGCATCGGCGGGCAATTCGTAGGCGTGCCTGGAGCCTGGCCATCCACAGGGGTCGGGCAGCGCAGTGTCTCGTGCAGAGAGCTACCGAACACCAGCCATCGTCATCCCGAGGCGGGCGCCTTTAGGCATTTCCAGGCAACCTCACCTTGTCGAAGTCACGATGACCGCCCGACATTCGGGCCTCTCGATCGTCTACGCGATCTTGCTCGTCATGCCCTGCCAGTAGCGGTCGCGCAGCAGGCGCTTGTAGAGCTTGCCGGTCGGATGGCGCGGCAGCTCGGGTTCGAAGTCGATGCTGCGCGGGCATTTGATCGCGGAGAGATGCTGCTTGCAGTAGGCGATCAGCTCCTCGGCCAGTTCGGGGCCGGCCTCCGCCATGTCGCGCGGCTGGACGACAGCCTTCACTTCCTCGCCGAAGTCGGCGTTGGGCACGCCGAACACGGCGCAGTCCATCACCCTCGGATGGTTGATCAGCAGGTTCTCGCATTCCTGCGGGTAGATGTTCACCCCGCCGGAAATGATCATGAAGGCCTTGCGGTCGGTCAGGTGCAGGAAGCCGTCGGCATCGACATAGCCCACGTCGCCCAGCGTGCTCCAGCCCTTGGAATGGCGCGACTCGGCGGTCTTCTTCGGGTCGTTGTGATACTCGAAGGGACGGCCCTCGGCGAAATAGACCGTGCCGGGTTGGCCGGTCGGCAGCTCGTTGCCCTCGTCGTCGCAGATCCTGAGCTTGCCGACGATGGCGCGGCCGACTGTGCCCTTGTGCGTCATCCACTCCGTGGCATTGCACATGGTGAGGCCGTTGCCTTCGGTGCCGCCGTAATATTCCCAGACGATCGGTCCCCACCACTGGATCATCGCTTCCTTGGTCGGAATCGGGCAGGGCGCGGCGGCGTGGATCGCGCACTTGAGCGACGACACGTCGTACTTCGCGCGCACCTCCTCCGGTAGCTTGAGGAAGCGGACGAACATGGTCGGCACGACCTGGGTGTGCGTGATCCGGTGCCTGGGGATCAGCGACAGATATTCCTCCGCGTCGAAGTGTTCCATGATCACCGAGGTGCCGCCCAGCC
>JBILYJ010000363.1:0-5588 GCA_044377795.1 Reyranella sp.
GACTGGCCGAGCTGGCCGCCGAGGTCGAGGTCCTGAACGAGGCCGTGCGCAAGGCGGCCGCCCAGCGGCTCACCTTCGACGACGATCCGGCAGCCTTCGCCAGCATCATGGCGAAGGAAGCCCGCTCGTGAAGAACGAAGATCTCGCTTTGGACGATCTCACCGCGATTGCCGATGCGATCGCGGCAGGGCGCATCACCTCGGTGGAAGCCACGGAAGCCTGCCTGGCCCGCATCGACCTCTGGCAGCAGCGCACCAACGCCTTCCTGCGCGTCTACCGAGAAAAGGCGCTGGCGCAGGCGATGGCGATGGACACCGAACTCGCCGCCGGCAAGCGTCGCGGGCCGCTGCACGGCGTGCCGATGGCGCACAAGGACATGTACTACCGCAAGGGCGAGGTCTCGACCGGTGGCAGTGAGATCCGCCGCGGCTGGGTGGCGCCGGTGACGGCGACGGTGCTGGGCAAGCTCGATGCCGCCGGCGTGGTCGAGCTGGGCTTCCTCAACATGGCGGAGTTCGCCGCCGGCCCGACGGGCCACAACGTGCATCACGGCCATTGCCGCAATCCGTGGGACCAGGACCGTGTCACCGGCGGCAGCTCGAGCGGCTCGGGCGCCTCGGTGGCTGCACGCATGGTCTATGGCGCGCTGGGCTCGGATACCGGGGGCTCGATCCGCCTTCCCGCCGCGGCCTGCGGCGTGGTCGGCATGAAGGCGACCTACGGCCGCGTCAGCCGCGCCGGCGCCGTCGCACGCTCCTGGAGCCTCGACCATGTCGGCCCGCTGACCCGCACCGTGCGCGACAATGCCCGCATGCTCTCGGTGATCGCCGGCCACGATCCCGAAGACTCCACGACCAGCGACAAGCCCGTGCCCGACTACGAGGCGCTGCTCGACGGCGGCGTCGCGGGCCTGCGCATCGGCCTGGCTCTGCCGATGGATGGGCCCGCACCGCTGGATGCCCAGATCGGCGCCGCCGTGCAGGCGGCCGCCGACGCGCTCGGCCGACTCGGTGCGAAGGTCTCGCCCGTCACCCTGCCCGACTTCACCGCGCTCTATCGCGCCGCCGAGGTGATGGTGAAATGCGAGGCCGCCGCCATGCACCGGCCGTGGATGGAGAAGACGCCCGAGCTCTATGCCAACCAGGTGCGCACGCGCATGGAAGCGGGCTTCTTCATTCCGGCGACGCAGTACATCGACGCACTGCGGCTGCGCGCCCACTTCGTGAAGGAGTTCCTGTCGACGGCGATGGACGGCGTCGATGCCGTATTGCTGCCGGCGATCCCCTTCCCGCTGCCCACCATCGAGGAGACGGACACCGAGACCAAGGGCGGTCCGGCGGTGCTGAAGATGGTGGCGGGCTTCACCGGCCTCACGCGGCCGTTCAACACGCTGGGCATCCCGGCGCTGTCGGTGCCGTGCGGCTTCGACCCAAATGGTGCGCCGATCGGGCTGCAACTCGTCGGCCGGCCGTTCGACGAGGCGATGCTCTACCGGATCGGTCACGCCTATCAGGGCGCGACCGACTTTCACACGCGAGTGCCGGTCTAGCTGGGGGCGCGCCACCGGAGTGGTGCGCCCTCGGCGTCAGACCGCGAGATTCACCGTCACGCTCTTGCGCTGCGTGAAGCTGTCGAGCATGCCCTCGAGCGAGAATTCGCGGCCGAGGCCGCTCTGCTTGTAGCCGCCGTACGACATGCCGGGAGTCTGGCCGCCGCCCTGGTTGACCTGCACCCAGCCCGATTCGATCGCATGTGCGGCGCGCAGGCCCTTGCCGATGTCGTGCGTCCAGACATAGGCCGCGAGACCATAATGGCTGTCGTTGGCCATGCGGATCGCTTCCGCCTCGTCGCTCCAGCGGATCGCCACCAGCACCGGCCCGAAGATCTCCTCACGAGCGAGACGCCAGTCGTTCGAGCGGTCGGCGAACACGGTCGGCATGGTGAAGTAACCTTCGCTCAGCGGGCCGGTCTTGGGCGGAAGGCCGCCGAACACCAGCTTGGCGTCGGAGCGGGCCAGCCCGTCCTCCACGTACTTGCAGACCTTGCTGTACTGCTTGTTGTTGATGATCGAGCCGATGTCGCTCGCCTCGTCGAGCGGATCGCCGATCTTGAGCGCCGTGACCTTCTTCTCGAGCTTCGCGAGGAAGCTGTCGAAGATGTCTTCATGCAGGAACATGCGCGAGCCGGCGGTGCAGCTCTGGCTCTGGCGCGTGAAGCGCATGGCATTGATGATGCCGTCGACCGCCCAATCCTCGTCGGCATCGGGGTAGACGATCGAGGGGCTCTTGCCGCCCAGTTCGAGCGACACCGGCACGATACGCTCAGCCGCGGCGCGCATGATCACCTTGCCGACCTCGGTCGAGCCGGTGAAGGAGAGCTTGCGGATCTTCGGATGGTTGGCGAGCGCGCCGCCGCATTCCTCCCCGTAGCCGGTAATCACGTTCAGCACGCCGGGCGGCACGAACTCGTTCGTGATGTCCGCCATCATCAGCACCGCGAGCGGCGCGTCCTCGGCCGCCTTCATCACCAGCACGTTGCCGGCGCAGAGCGCGGGCGCGATCTTGAGGGCGCCCAGCATGACCGGCGCGTTCCACGGGATGATGGCACCCACGATACCGAGCGGCTCGCGGCGCGTGTAGGACAGCACGCTCTCGCCCAGCGGCACGGTCTCGCCCTTCAGCTCCGACGCGAGGCCACCGAAATAGCGGAAGATGTCGGCCGCCAGCTTGGCCTCGCCGCGCGCCTGGGTGCGCAGCGCGTTACCGGTCTCCATGGCGATCGTGCGCGCCATCTCCTCGACGCGCGCTTCCATCGCCTCGGCGATCTTGAGCAGGAGCTTGCCGCGCTCGCGCGGTACGACGTTCTTCCAGGACGGAAACGCCTTCTCGGCGGCGGTCACGGCCAGCTCGACGTCCGCGGCGCCGGCGTGCGGCACCTGGGCGATCGGCGTCTTCTTGCCGGGGTTCTCGATCGTGATGACCTTGCCGGACACGCTGCCGATCCACTTGCCGCCGATCAGCTGGCCCTTGGGCTGGTAGGTGCCCGTTGCGGGCGACAGCTTGGTGGGGGTCACAGTATCCATGGGCTTTCTCCGGATTTTGAGGGCGCGAGTTTGGCCCGCAGGACGCGGCGCTACAAGCAGAACGACCCGCTCCTAGCCCGTCTTCTTGGAGGGTTTGCGCTTTCGCTTCGCGGTCAGCTCGCCGTACTTCATCCCTTCGAGCTTCAGTCCGTCCGGATCGAGGAAGAAGACGGCGTAGTAATCCTCGTAATACTCGGCCGCCGGATCAACGATGCGCACGCCCTGCTGCTCTTCCAGGTAGCCCTGCAGCGCATCGACGTCGCGCCGGGTGCGCAGCTGGAATGCATAATGATGGAAGCCGACATCGCCGATGCGATACGTCTTGCGGCCCTCGGCCGGCGCAATCCAGAAGCGGGTCTTGCCGTTGGTCCAGCCGATGGTCGACGGATATTCGTCTGAGATTTCGAAGCCCAGGAACGTGAACAGGCCGCCGTAGAAGGCTTTCGACTTCTCGTAGTTGCTGACCCTGAGGGAGATGTGGTCGATGCCCACGACACGGGAGACGGGAGCGGACTTCTTGAAATGGGCCATGCTGTCCTCTGGATTTCCAGTGGTCACAACGGGCCGAATATCGGATTGTTTCGCCGTCATTCGAAGAGGGACGAGATGAAGCGATTCCTGAGCGGTCTTGCACCGGCGCTGGCGCTGGGTCTGGGCTTCCTGGCAGCCGGCAGCGCCTGGGCAGGCACGCTGGACGATATCGCCAAGAACGGCGTGATCCGCGGCGGCTTCCGCGAGAATGCGCACCCCTTCGCCTACAAGGGCCCCAACGGCCAGCCTGGCGGTTTCATGGTCCAGCTCTGCGAGGCGGTGGCCAAGGACATCGCCCAGCAGCTCAAGCTGCCCGGTCTCAAGATCGAGTTCGTGCCGGTTACCACCGAAAACCGGCTCGACATGATCAAGCAGGGCAAGATCGACCTGCTCTGCGACTCGCTCACCGAGACGCTCGACCGCCGCGCCGTGGTCGATTTCTCCATCACCACCTTCGTCGACGGCACGAGCTTCGCCATCCGCAACGACGGCCCGCGCGACCTGCAGGAACTCGCCGGCAAGAAGGTCGGCGCGGTTGCCGGCACGCTGACCGAGGAGGAGCTGCGCAAGGCGCTGGCCTCCATTCACGTCAACGCCACCATCGTGCCCTTCACCGAGTTCAGCGCGGGTATGACGGCGCTGGAGAAGGGCGAAATCTCCGCCTACTTCGCCGGCGGCGCGATGCTCACGGCGATGATCAAGGATCACAAGGATGCCGCCCGGATCCTGCTGGCCAACACCTATCTCAGCCTCGAGCCCTTCGCCCTGGCCATGAAGCTTAGCGAAGGCCCGTTCCGTCTCGCCGTCGACCGGGCGCTCAGCCGCATTTACAGGTCGGGGCAGATCGCCACGATCTTCAGCGACGTGTTCGGCAAGAATGCGCGGCCAACGCAGCAACTGCAGACGCTCTATATGATCGCGACCTTGCCGGAGTGACCCAAAGGGCCCATCTCCCTCCCATGTCGCGTCCCTTCCGCCTTTCCGTCCTCGACCAGTCGATCGCCGTCTCGGGCCGACCGCAGGACCAGTCGATCCGAAACACCGTGTCGCTCGCCCTGCATTGCGAGGCGCTCGGCTACGAGCGCTTCTGGGTGTCGGAGCACCACAATCACCCGACCATCGTCGGGACCGCGCCCGAGATCGTGATGGCGGCGATCGCCGCCACGACGGAGCGCATCCGCATCGGCAGCGCCGGCATCATGCTGCCGCATTATTCGCCGTTCAAAGTCGCCGAGGTCTTCCGCGTGCTCGAGGCCCTGGCGCCGGGGCGCATCGACATGGGCCTCGGCCGCGCGCCGGGATCCGACGGCCGCACCGCCTTCGCGCTCAATCCCGCGGCCAACGAACGGCCCGAGCACTTCCCCGCCGACGTGCGCGACCTGATCGCCTGGGTGAACAACGAACCGCTGATCGAGCGCCATCCCTTCGGAACGGTGAAGGCCTTTCCCCAGTCGTCGACGTCGCCGGAAGTCTGGATCCTCGGCAGCTCCGATTACGGCGCGCAGGTCGCGGCGCTGTTCGGCCTGCCCTACTGCTACGCCTGGTTCTTCAGCGACGGGGCCGGCGGCGAGCGCGCCATCGACCTCTACAAGCGGACCTATCGTCCGAGCGCGCGCCATCCCGAGCCCCATTCCGCCCTCTGCGTCTGGGCGCTGGCCGCCGAGACGACGGAGAAGGCGCAATATCACTTCACGTCGCGCGCTCTGAGCCGCATCAACCGCGACAAGAACATCCTGGGCCCGCTGCTGCCGCCCGACGAGGCCGCCCAGGCTCCGGTCACCGCCTACGAGGCGGCGAAGATGGAACAGTTTCGCAAGGACTCCTTCGTCGGCACCGGCCCCGAGGTCGCGGCCCGCATCACCGAATTGAAGGACCGCGTCGGCGTCGACGAGATGGCCGTCGTCACCTGGACCCACGACGAACAGGTCCGCCGCGACAGCTACACCGAACTCGCCAAGGCCTACGGCTTCGCGCC
>JBILYJ010000364.1:0-5580 GCA_044377795.1 Reyranella sp.
AGCTGCGCAGGTTGAAGGCGAGCGACCCGGTGTACTGGGCGCCGAGATTGCAAAGGGTGATGTGCGGCGCGACTTCATGCAGCTTGGCCGACCAGACCGGCGACATCGACACGATCGCGCCCTGCGCGACACCGGTCTGGATGCCATTGTAATAGGTGTTGAGGTTGCCGGCGACGGCGACCGCCCCGGTGCCCTGCAGCCAGTTGGCGATCGGGCCGGGTACGAAGATCTTCTTGCCCGCGAGGTCGGCGGCGGAATTGACCGGAAAGTTCGTGATGAGCTGGTAACCGTCGATGGCGACGATGCCCAGCACCATCATGTTGTTCTTCGACCAGGCGTCGTTCATCTCGGTGAACTGCCCGTTCAGCTTTTGCACGATGCCGCTGACGGTGGAGATATCCGGCGAACCGAACGGTACCTGCAGCGTCACTTGCTGCAGCGGGAACTTGGCGGCTTCGAAGATCTGCGACACGAGGCCTGCGTCGGACACGGAGGTCTTGAGCGCATCGCTCTCGGCACCGAGCTTCGCCACGGTGCCGCCATAGGCCTTGGTCCATTCGATCTTCACCGGCGAGCCGGCGGCGGCGAGCTCGCGGTCGATCGTGCCGAGGAACGTCTCGTCGAGCACCTTGACCCAATTGAACACCGGCGGGTGGCCGCAGGTGATCGTGAACTTCAGGATCTGCTGCGCCCGCGCAGCGTTGGTGCCGCCAAATGCGACGAGCCCGGCTGCAGCCGATGCGCCGATGAACTGCCTGCGATCCATGGTGTCTCCGCCCCTTCGTGTTTTGTTGCCCGCAGGCTATGCGACGATGTGCAGCGGGATCAAGCCAGGTTGTCGGCATGGCAGGCATGAATAGGGCCGGCCCCGGGAGTTTGGACTTGACCGACCGGGGAACCCGAAGGGGCGGTTGGCGCCTCGACGAATGGCGTGATCGTGCCGGGCACGTCGGAGCTGCAGGTTCGCACCGAAAAACACATCAACGTATCGAGGGTGGCCCTGTCCGGCAGCGACATCGCAATCGGCTCTCTCTTCGGTCGATCGATGTTACCCGGAGTGAACGAGGGAACCGCTCGGGTTCTGGCACTCTGCTGCTTCGCCAATGCGGACACTTCGGCTTTGCAGGGCGCCGTCCAGCGCGGCAATCTGGCCTCGACAGGTCGGTCGTCAGGTGAATGCCGGTCAAGGAAGGACGCGAGCGATGCTGAAAGTCCCCCGGCCGCACCAGTTAGCCATCACCGCCGCCTGTGTCGCCCTCAACCTGGCGGTAGGCAAGATCGCCAGCCTGCTCTCCCTGCCTCTGCCTCTGCCTCTGGATACGGTTGGCAGTTTGACCGGAGCGGCACTCCTTCCCCCCGCGCTTGCCATCGCGGTCGGCGCCGTCACGGCCGTTCTCGGCTGGGCGGTCATCAGTCCGGTGTATCCGTATTACATCGGCACCCAGATTTCAGTTGTGATTGCCGCGCTCGCGGTCATGCGATTCATCGGCTTTGATCGACTGTGGAAAGCCGTCATCCTCGGAGCGTCAGTCGCGGTAGTGGCAGCAATGGTTTCAGCACCAGTGACGGTTTTGGTGTTCGGAGGTGTAACGGTGCCGGCAATGACGGCCATCGATGCCGTTCCAATCGGCTCCGGTCAAAACATCTGGAGCGCCGCGATCATCGGTGGATTGCCGATTGATGTCGCCGACAAGCTGGTCGTTGCGCTCGTTGCCTGGGCTCTCGTTCGGATGCGGTTACGCAGCGGCGCGTAGCGCGGCGGCGTCGCCACGAATCTCCAGTCGTTGAAAACGTTGGAACGGAAGCGGAGAGCGTCGGAACTGAGACATGCTTCCTCCGCCATTACCCTAGAACCCAGTAAAATGGGCGTTCTAGAGAGGCGTTCCACACAGGTGCGGAATTGTTCTGGGTGTGTGCGCGGGTCTTAAGTGGGGCTGTACTTCTTGTCTGAAGCGTCGATCACAAGGCCGGCCGCTAACGCGGCCTGAGAGTATGTCGGCGGCCTCAATTCTTACCGAAGAGACGGCGGCAGTTTCAGATAAAACACCGCGATCAATCATGGTTCCAGTCGTCACGTTATGATCCTCGTTCAATCAATCCGTCTCGATCGGCAACGTCTCCGTCTTTGCCCACTCGCCCATGGAGGCATCATAAAGAGTGATGTCGCCGTGGCCGAGCTGGTGCAGCAGGAAGAGGTCGATTGTGGCCGATATGCCGCCGCCGCAATAGCAGATCGTGCGCTTGTCCTTCGACACCCCCTGGGCGGCGAACTTCGCCGCTGCGTCGGGGAGCGAGATGAAGCCCTTGGTCGCGGGATCGACCAACGTGGCCGCCGACACGTTGACACTGCCGGGCACGCGGCCTGGTCGGCCGTAGCGGCTGAGCTCCAGCCCGCTATGGAACTGCGGCCCCAGGGCGTTTAGGCTTGAGTGCTCTTGAGGGCGTCCTGCAGCTTCGTTTCCTGTTCGATCGTGAGGTTCGTGCGCAGCACCTTGCCACCGAAGGTCGCCATGGCCGGCAGCACCTTGTCGGCTGTAACCTTGCGCACCAGAACGCAAAGAGCGGCCTGCCCAGGCGTCAGCGCCGCCGTCGCGTCCTTCATGAACTGGTCGTCGATGCCGATATCGGTGTAACGCCCGCTCAGGGCGCCAGCGCCGGCGCCAAGAGCCGCGCCGAGCAGGGGGTTCAGGAACAGCATGCCGACGAGAGCACCCCACATCCCGCCCGTCGCCGCACCCGTCGCGGTCATGTTAATCAGCTGGTTCAACTTCACGGTCCCATCGGGCTGACGCACCGCGACAACGGCGTCTCCGATTTCGATCAAGTACTCCTTCTTCAACTCGAGGAGCTTTTGCCGCGCAGACTCGGCAATTGCTTCGGAATCGTAGGCGATGATGACGAGGTCGGACATGCAAAGCTCCTGTTCATATCGGTCAAACGCATCGTTAGGCGTCCAAATACGCACTTCCGGCAGTCGGACTATTCGGCACCTTGTTGAGATCGACGTTACCCTTGCGTCGTAAGGAACCGGACATTCTCACCCGGACGCAAGGCCCCGATGACTACTGCTAGCACGACATTGTCCCGCTGTTAATTCGTGATCGTGATGCTGGCGGGATCGAAGCGGGTTTCATGGCTGCTTGTTATGATCACTCTTCTTCACTAGTTCTGAATGTCGCGGCTGGCATTGCAAACTGCAGAACTGTATGGGGTTGCCACCCTTCGCACGATGCGTCATCCAGCGAGACAAAGGAGTCCGACCGCATGAACATATCAACCTTGCAAATGCTGGCACTTATGGCGTGCGGCGTGGCATTCATCGTCGGCATCACCATTGCGACGACCAGCAAGTCATGGCTGCTGAGGGCGGGAGGCTATGCCTTCAACGCCGCATTGCTCATCGTCATCGCTGCAGCCGCATTCAATACGCCGACCGATGACGCGGACGATGCACTCGGACGCAATGTCGCTGGGGCCCTGCTGCTCGCTGCCGCTGGTTGGGCAGGAGTGGCCGCCAGGCGCGCCTATGTGAGGAAATGACGGCGCCAGGGGTGTGGGACGCGCCATCGTGGGAGTGAAGCGCTTGGGCGACCTGGGCGTCCGACGCGGCGCCATCCCGAACCGGCCAGATTATCGTGGAGCACCATCCGGCTCCAAGCGGGCGTAGAGCTCCGTGATCGTGGACAGATCCCGCGACTGACGCGGCGTAGCGGCCTGTGTCTCTATGTTTTTCCGAAGGCTTCGGCTACCAGCCCGTACTGCACCCGCATCGTCGAAAGTCGGCGATAGAAATTCAGCAGATCGCGGACCGGGTTAGTCATGCGCTCGTACCCCGTCATGAACGCCACGATAATGCCGATCTCCGTCCGGCCTTCGATGGCGAGCCATCCGCCCACCAGGAGTATGCTCAGCAGGCCCAGACTGGTGATCAGCTGGTTGAGCGATTTCGTTGCGATCTTGATGCCGGCGAAGCGAAGGCGCAGGTCGTAAATGCGCGCGACGAGATCGCCGGGTTGCGTGTTCTTTTCGGCCTCGCCGCGGCCACCACGGAGGACGGCTTCGCCAAGGGCACGGACAACGGAAATTTTTGATCGGGACAGTCCGTTCAGGACGGGCTGGGCGAAGCCGACAATAACGACCGATGGCACGAGGAAAACGATCGCGACCATCGCAATCAGCGGCTCGATGGCCAGCATGTACACGGCGATACTGAGCACGGTGCCCGCCTGCAGGAGCGGCAGCGAAATGCTTTCCGCGACAAAGCCCCCGACCTTCTCGGACTCGGAGGAGATGATCGCCTGCCTCGTGCCTTCGGCAATGCCGGCGTCGCGCGGCCCGCCCCCGACGAATTTCCGGCGAAGCTGACGCGTGACGCCTTCGGCGATCCTGTACATGTACATGTCACGCAGGAACTTCAGGCCAGCCTGCAGCAGAAGGGTGGCGAGATACAATCCGCCGAATGCCAACAGCAGTTCCACAGCCGAGTGGGCCACGGCGTAGTTGACGATCCGTCGCTGGATTTCCAGTGGCGCCAACGCCAGGGGAACGATCAACAGCGTGAGCAGTCCGAGTCCGATCTGCTGCCTGGCGCTCACCTTGACGACGTATCCGTAAGGCCGCGCCGGCATCGGCCCGCCGGGCCAGTCGTGCACGGAAGGAAACATCGACCGATAGAATCGCGACAGCATTGCAAACACGATCCCTGGTCGACATTTTCCGGATGAACCCATGCCCCCGGATCAATCCTTGGAGCGGCGCAAACTATCATTCGGCCGGGTTCCGGGGAAGCCATGGGCGATCTGGCGCGTGGCTCGACGAGGGCGCAGTACAATGCCAGCGCCGCGAAAGGCACCATGCTGAAGCGGCCGGGCCGGGCCGAGGAGGTCGCCGCCGCGATCCTCTTTCTGGCCTCCGACGATGCCTCCTACGTCACCGGTGCCCTGCTGTTCGTGGATGGTGGCATGACGGCGATGTGAGGGATGTCCGCGACCTCTGTGAGGAAGAACCAAATGCCAGTGACTCGCCGCATCATGATCGCAATCGCAACGCTCGCCGTCGCCCGTCCGGCGGCCGGGCAAACCCAGGGAAAAGCCATGACGACCCAGACCGGCCTTCAAATCATCGATACCACCGTCGGCACCGGCGCGAGCCCCAGGGGCGGCCAGACCTGTGTCATGCACTACACCGGCTGGCTCATTCATTCGGACCTGTGCCGGCAGGTGTATGTGCTAACCGCTGGACTTTGGGTGTAAAAATCGAGAGACGCGGACAATGTCGGCAACGGACCGGTCTCCCAGCATTCGATGCCAGGATCTCAAACTGCCGCCTGGCCGTAGTAGAGAGTGACGGCATGCTGCGCCTCGGCGAAAAACAGCCAGCGCTCGACGAAGACGCCGATCGTTCCCAGAATCGCGGCGGCGAGGGTCGCCGCAATGGCGGGCCAACCCGGGGCGACGAAGGGGACGAGTGACAGGAGGAACGGCAGGCCGAAGCCGAGCCCGATCGCGATGCGCCGCAGCTTGGCGGCATGCTTGCGGGCGATGCTGAAGCCCATCTCCTTCAGCAGATAGTTCTCGGAGG
>JBILYJ010000031.1:0-21313 GCA_044377795.1 Reyranella sp.
CCGAGCGCAGTCGCGACGTTGTTCGAGGCCTATGTACTGAAAGGCACACTGATCCACCAAGCCACGATGGCGATGACCTGGCAGGGCGATCCGGGCTCGCCGATGCAGTACCAGCTCTACCTTGCCGAGGCGACCTTCGCGGACGCCGAGAAGAACCTGAAGGCGATTCCTGCGAATCGCACGCCGGAGCTCAACGCGCTGGTGAAGGGCTTCGAGGGGCAGCTCTTCTACCGGCTCTGGATGATCAAGGCGCACCAGCGTACAAAGAAGGGGATCGTGACCGTCGCCGACAGGACGGACGCCGGGGAGATGTCCCTGCTGGAACGGTCGAACGCCAGCTATGCCATTGCGGCGCAGTACCAGCCGACGGCCGAACTCCTGACGCACTGGGGCAACACGTTGCGCGCACTGCACAGGTTCGAGGATGCGGCGAGCCGCTATATGCAGGCCGCCGACCTGGCGCCTGACTGGTATGCGCCGCGGATCAACGTGGCGATCGCCTACCTAGACCGTGTCGAGCATGCCGAAGCGCAGCCGCCGCTCGTGCACGTTCTGTACGCGCTGGGATCGTCTTCGGACTATCTGGGATGGGTATCCGGCGGCGATCCGCTGGAGGGGTTCCTCACGCGGATCGACCTGGCGCTGGCCAGGACCGGCGTGCCGGAGGAGCATAGACTCTATCAGGCCTGTCGGCCGGCAACGCCCAGCGGCGATTATGACAAGATGGTCTACCTGACGAACGCCAAGAAGTGCCTCGACGAGGTGACGAACACGGTGAATCAGCGGGCGGCGAGCAAGCCGCGGGCCGCGCTGAAGGGCGGCTGATCGGGCGACGGCTTCCGCCGCCGCCACACACTACTGGCGGGGCTGCGCCACCAGCGCTTCGTCGCCGGCGACCCATTCGCCGTTCATCGTGCAGGACGGCATTGCGAGTTGGATAAGCGATTCGCCATGGGCTTCGGGCGGAATTTGCTGCGCCTCGTCTTCGCCCGGGAAGGCCTCGCGGCGCATGAAGGTGCGCATCGGACCCGGGTTGAAGAGATTGACCTTCACCTGGGTGTGCGCGACCTCGGCGGCATAAATGCCGACCATCATGTCCAGCGCGGCCTTGCTCGTGGCGTAGGCGCCCCAATAGGGAACGATCCGGCGGGAGGCACCCGAGGTCACGAAGATGGCGCGGCCGGCGTCCGAGCGGCGCAGCAGCGGGTCCATCGAGCGGATCAGGCGCCAGTTGGCGGTGACGTTCACCGCCATCACCTGCTCGAACACCTTGGGCTCGAAATGGCCCATCGGCGAGAGCGTGCCGAGGATGGCGGCGTTGCCCAGCAGCACGTCGAGGCGGCCGAAGCGGTCGAAGAGGGCCTGGCCCAGCCGGTCGATCCCGGGACCGTCGGTCACGTCGAGCGGGACGAGGGTGGCCGAGCCACCGATCGCCTTGATGCGGTCGTCGACTTCCTCGAGTCCGCCCACGGTCCGGGCGACCAGCACGCAGTGCGCGCCTGCGGTGGCGTAGGCGAGGGCTGCCGCTGCCCCGAGTCCGCGCGAGGCACCGGTGATAAGCGCAACACGCCCGGCAAGGCGGCCGACGGCGGTTTCGGTCATGATCCTGGACTCAGGCCGATTCGACGAGGAGGGAGAGCTGGCGATCCTCGACACCGACCACGTCGTCGAGCGCGATCGGGTAGTCGCCGGTGAAGCAGGCATCGCAGAAGGCCGGCTGGGCCGGATCCCGGCCGGGCAGGCCCATCGCGCGATAGAGACCGTCGATCGAGACGAAGGCGAGCGAATCGACGCCGATGAACTTCGCCATGCCGGCAACGTCGTAGCGCGAGGCCAGGAGCTTGTCGCGCTCGGGCGTGTCGATGCCGTAGAAGCAGGGATCTGTGGTCGGCGGGGCGGCGATGCGCATATGCACCTCGCGGGCGCCGGCGTTGCGCACCATCTCGACGATCTTCATCGAGGTCGTGCCGCGCACGATCGAATCGTCGACGAGGATGACACGCTTGCCCTCGATGTGGGCGCGGTTGGCGTTGTGCTTCAGCCGCACGCCGAGATGGCGGATATGGTCCGCGGGCTCGATGAAGGTGCGGCCGACATAGTGGTTGCGGATGATGCCCAGCTCGAACGGCAGGCCCGACTGGGCGGCATAGCCGATCGCTGCGGGCACGCCGGAATCCGGCACCGGGACGACGACGTCGGCCGGCACGGGGCTCTCCTTGGCCAGCTCCATGCCGATACGCTTGCGCGCGTCGTAGACGCCGATGCCCTCGACCTTGGAATCGGGCCGCGCGAAGTAGATGTGCTCGAAGACGCAGAAGCGGCGCTTCTGCTTCACGAACGGCTTGATGGACCTGAGGCCGTTGCCGTCGACGATCACGATCTCGCCCGGCTCGACGTCGCGCACGAAGCGGGCGCCAAGGATGTCGAGCGCGCAGCTCTCCGAGGTCAGGATCCAGGCATCCTCGAGCCGGCCGATCACCAGCGGGCGCACGCCCATCGGGTCGCGCACGCCGATCAGGGATTCGTTCGTCAGCAGCAGCAGGGAGTAGGCGCCCTTGACCCGGCCGAGCGCATCGATCAGCCGGTCGACCACGGTCGAGTAGTTGGAGCGGGCGATCAGGTGATTGATGACTTCGGTGTCGGTGGTCGACTGGAACAGGCAGCCGATCCGCACCAGCTCCTTGCGCAGGAGATAGGCGTTGGTGAGGTTGCCGTTGTGCGCCAGGGCGAGGCCGCCGAAGTCGAAGTCGGCGAAGATCGGCTGGATGTTGCGATCCGACGAACCGCCCGTTGTGGCGTAGCGGTTGTGGCCGATCGCCGAATAGCCGACCAGCTTCTCCATGACGGCCTGGGTGCCGAAGATGTCGCCGACCAGGCCGGCGGCGCGGTGATTGTGGAAAAGTCGGCCGTCGAAGGTGACGATTCCGGACGCTTCCTGGCCGCGATGCTGCAGGGCGTGGAGGCCCAGCGCGGTGTGAGCAGCTGCATCCGACGTCCCGTAGATGCCGAACAGCGCACATTCCTCGTGAAACTTGTCGTCGAGGGCGTCGTCGGAGCGTTTCGGGGTGCTAAGCACGGCGGCGTTATAGCCGGGGTGTTGTCCCAAGGCTATCAAGGATCACTCACTGCGGCGGTTTGGTTTCACCCGGGGCTGACGGCGCCGCCGGGGCGGCCGACGGTGCAGCCGGGGCCGTGATCGCGCCACTTTCCATGCCCGGGCGCTGCAGGCGGTTGCGGAAGCCCGTGGGCAGATAGGGCTCCACGAAGGTGGACATTTCGCGGATCATGGGAAAACTGGCCGCTCCCTCGACGGCGGGCGGCAGCTGGCGCGGGCCGAGATATCCGTAGAACAGGAAGGCAGCGCCCATGGCGACCCAGGCGCATAGCACGCCAAAGCCCGCCCCGAGGATCTTGTCGGGCCTGCCGAGCGGACTGGATCGGATCGAACGGGACAGCACGCTGGTCAGCATGATCAGCACGATCAGGGCGGCCACGAAGACGACCAGCAGGGAGACGAAATAGGAGAGCTCGGCGCTGCCGACGACCTTCAGCACCTCCGGCTCGACCACTTTGGAGAAGCGCCAGGCGATCCAGCCGGAGGCGATCCAGGAAGCGATGAAAAGGACGGCGTGGGCAAAGCCCGTGGACAGGCCGATAGCCGCCCCGAATACGGCGATGGCGATTACGGCGACATCGAAAACGGTAATTCCCAGCTGTTCCATCGACCCCGTTGCCCTAGTCCTGATCCTGATCGCGGCGACGGCCCCCGGACCCTTCCGAGAACCCCTCGCGCCGGCCACGTTTTAGGGGCCGATCGGCCGGTTGGAAACGCGCCACAAGGTCCGACAGATGCTCGATTTCGTCAATGGCGATGCCCTCCGGCGCCCGCGGGGCAGGCCCTGAGCCACTGCGAACCTGCGGTATGAGGGCGCTTCGGAAGCCGAGCTTGGCCGCCTCCCGCAACCGGGCTTCGCGCTGCCCGACCGGCCGGACCTCACCGCCGAGGCCGATCTCCCCGAACACCACCATGTCGCCGGGCACCTGTTCGTCGGCCAGCGAAGAGATGACCGCCGCTGCCACGGCGAGGTCGGCGGCCGGCTCGCCGATCCGGAGGCCGCCCGCCACGTTCAGGTAGACGTCGTTGGCGCCGACCGTGACGCCGCAGCGGGCCTCCAGGACGGCCAGGACCATGGCGAGGCGGTTCGAATCCCAACCGACTACGGCGCGTCGGGGCGTGGCGAGGGAAGAGGGGCTCACCAGCGCCTGGATCTCGACCAGCAGGGGGCGGGTGCCCTCGATGCCGGCGAAGACGCAGGTGCCCGAGACATGACCGCGGCGATCCGCGAGGAACAGGGCCGAGGGATTGGCCACGTCGGAAAGTCCGCGGTCGGACATCTCGAAGACGCCGATCTCGTCGGTCGGGCCGAAGCGGTTCTTGACGGTGCGCAGGATGCGGAACTGGTGGCCGCGCTCGCCCTCGAAGTAGAGCACCGTGTCGACCATGTGCTCGAGCACGCGTGGGCCCGCGATGGCGCCGTCCTTGGTCACGTGACCGACCAGCAGCACGGCGATGCCGCGCCGCTTGGCCAGTTCGACCAGCGCCTGTGCCGAGGCGCGCACCTGGGTCACCGTACCGGGTGTCGAATCGACCGTGTCGAGCCACATCGTCTGGATCGAATCGATGACCGCCACCTTGGGTGCGTCCGGCTGCTCCAGCGAGGCTACGATGTCGCGCACCGATGTGGCGGCGACCAGCTGGACCGGTGCGTCGGCCAGGCCCAGCCGTTCGGCCCGCAGCCGGACCTGATCGACAGCCTCTTCGCCGGAAATATAGGCGCAGGTGGTATGCTGTCTGGCGAGCGCCGCCGCCATCTGCAGCAGCAGGGTGGATTTGCCGATACCGGGATCGCCCCCGATCAGCAGCGCGGAGCCGACGACCAGGCCGCCGCCGCAGACCCTATCGAATTCGTTGATGCCGCTCTTCAGGCGCGGCGGCTGCGGCGTCGAACCGGTGAGACCCGTGAAGTCGAGCAGGCGGCCTTTTCCGCGACGGGCCATCGCGCCGCCGGCCGGGCCGGGCGCGGGAGCGGCCTCCTCGACGATGGTGTTCCACTCACCACAGGATTCGCAACGGCCGCTCCATTTGGTCGTGACGGCCCCGCAGGACTGGCAGACGAAGCGCTTGAGCGGCCGTGCCAAGGTCAGAGCTTCCGGACCTGCATCTGGATCGGACCCTCGGCCCGGCCGTGGATGAACTGGTCCACATAGGCGTTCCCTGAGCGGTCGATGTCCGCGACAGGCCCCTGCCAGACAAGCTTGCCCTCGTGCAGCATGCCGATGCGGTGACCGATCTTGCGGGCGCTCGCCATGTCGTGGGTGATCGAGACCGCCGTCGCGCCGAGGTCGCTGACGCATTTCACGATCAGGTCGTTGATGACATCCGCCATGATCGGATCGAGGCCGGTCGTCGGCTCGTCGAAGAAGATGATCTCGGGCTCGCGGGCGATGGCGCGTGCCAGCGCCACGCGCTTCTGCATGCCGCCCGACAGTTCCGAGGGGTAGAGGTCGCCGATTTCGGGGCCGAGGCCGACGGCGCCCAACTTGGCGACGGCCACTTCACGGGCTTGGGCGGGGGGCATGCCGTCGCTCTGGATGGGGCCGAAGGCGACGTTCTCCCAGACGCGCAGCGAATCGAACAGCGCCCCGCCCTGGAACAGCATGCCGAACTTGCGCATGACGCGCGCCCGGCTGCGGTCGCTGAGGTCTCGTGTCTCCTCGCCGTCGATCTTGATCGAGCCGTTTTCCGGTCGGAGCAGACCCAGGATGCATTTCAGCAGCACCGACTTGCCCGTCCCGGAGCCGCCGATCACGACCATCGATTCGCCCGGGGCCACGTCGAGCTCAATGCCCTGCAGCACCTTTTTCGGCCCGAAAGCCTTGGTGACGCCGTGCAGCGAGATCTTGGGGGAGGCCATGAGGCGGGAGCCGATCAGCGCGCGAAGAAGGCTTCGGTGATGAAGTAGTTGAACGTCAGGATCAGGATCGAAGCCGAGACCACGGCGCTGGTGGTCGCCATGCCGACACCCTGGGCGCCGCCGCGCGACGTGTAGCCATGGTAGCAGCCCATCAGGGTGATCAGGAAGCCGAACACCGCCGCCTTCACGAGGCCAGAGAAGACGTCCTGGAACTGCAGGAAGTCCATCGTGTTGCGCAAGTAGGCCGCGTCGTTGAAATCGAGCTTGTAGACGCCGACCAGGAAGCCGCCCAGCACGCCGATGATGTCGGCGATCAGCACCAGGAACGGCAGGGTGAGGACGCCCGCGATCAGTCGCGGCACAACCAGGTACTTGAACGGATCGGTCGAGAGCGTGGTGAGAGCATCGATCTGTTCGGTGACGCGCATGGTGCCGATCTCGGCGGCCATCGCCGCGCCGACGCGGCCGGCGACCATCAGGCCCGCCAGGACGGGGCCGAGCTCACGGGTCAGCGAGACCACGACGACGTTGGGGATCGCGCTCTCGGCGGAGAAGCGCGCGAATCCGGTGTAGCTCTGCAGCGCCAGCACCATGCCGGTGAAGATCGCGGTGAGGCCAACCACGGGCAGCGAGTAGTAGCCGATTTCCATGATCTGCCGGAGGATCTGCCGGCGGTAGTAGGGCGGCTGCAGACCTTGCCGGATCGCCTTGAAGGCGAATGAGGTGACGCTGCCGATCGCCTCCAGGAAGGCGAGCGTCATGCGCCCCAGCACCGTGACCAGAGGAATGCTCACGCCGCTTCTCCCGCGTCGTCGGACGGGCCGCCGGCATAGCCGTCGACATAAGTGCGATGATAGCGCCGCCCGAGCGCGGTCATGATCTCATAGGCGTTCGTCCGGGCATGGTCGGCGAGATCGTCGGGCGTGAGATGCGGACCCAGCACCTCGACCAGCGCGCCGGGCTGGCAGTCGGCTTCCGGCACGTCGGTCACGTCGAGGGTCACGAGGTCCATGGAGATACGACCGATCACGGGCACGGTGTGCCCGGCGAGATGCACATGGGTGCGGTTGACGAGGTTGCGGAAATAGCCGTCCGCATACCCCAGCGCAATCGTCGCGATCCGGCTCGGTCGCGCCGAGCGCCAGGCGCCGCCATAGCCCACCGTCTGGAAGGCATCGATCCGGCGGACTTGCAGGATGTGGGCGCGCAGGGTCACGACCGGCAGCATCGGGTTGGGCTGGCCGGGCAGGGGATTGATGCCGTAGAGCGCCGCGCCCGGGCGCAGCATGTCAAAATGGAAGTCCGGCCCCAGGAAGATGCCCGAGGAGTTGGCCAGCGAGGTCGGCGCGCCCGGCATGGCGCGCACGAAGGTACGAAAGCGCGAGAGCTGCTCGCCGTTGACCGGATTCGACGTGTCCTCCGAGGCCACGAGGTGGCTCATGATCAGGGCAAGCCTCAGGCCGCGCAGCCGGCCGCGCTCGTTGATCAGGACCTGCGCGTCCTCTGCAGAGAAGCCCAGGCGGTGCAGGCCGGTGTCGAGATGCACGACGGCGTCGAGCGCCCGGCTGAAGCGCTGGGCGGCGGCCCGCCAGGTGTTGAGCTGCGCCAGGTGATTGAGGACCGGGACGAGGCGGTGCTCGATGAAGTCGGGCTCGGTGCCGGGGAGCAGTCCGTTCAGGACATAGATCGGCGGCTCGGGCAGAACGCGGCGGAGGGCAATCCCCTCGTCGATGTGGGCCACGAAGAAGTGCCGGCAGCCCTCGGCGGCCAGCCGGGCGCCGACCACGGCGGCGCCGGTGCCGTAGGCATCGGCCTTCAGGACGGCGGCGCAATCGACCGGCCGGCCGGTGGCGCGACCGGCGTCGCGCAGCCCGCGCCAGTTGGCCGCGATTGCGCCCAGGTCGATGGAAAGGATCGCGCCGGCCCGCCGGGCCGCGTCGTCGTCGCCGGAAATTGACACGTCCTGACCTTAGAACGCCGGTACGGGCTCGTCAGCACCGACATCGAGGTTGCCGAACTTCGTGAACTGTCCTTCGAACGACAGGCGCACGATTCCGGTCGGACCATGGCGCTGCTTGGCCACGATGACCTCGGCCTTGCCGTAGGTTTCCTCGCAGCGCTGCTTCCAGGCATCGTGGCGCTCGTTGAACTTCTGGTCGCTCTCCTCGGCACGCCGCGCGGGTTCGGTACGGGTCAGGTAGTATTCTTCACGGTAGACGAACATCACGACGTCGGCGTCCTGCTCGATCGAGCCGGATTCGCGAAGGTCGGCAAGCTGGGGGCGCTTGTCCTCGCGCTGCTCGACGGCGCGGGAGAGCTGCGACAAGGCAACCACCGGAACGTCCAGTTCCTTGGCGAGCGTCTTCAGTCCGCGGGTGATCTCCGAGACCTCCTGGACGCGATTCTCCTGGCGGCTCTTGCCCGACGGATTGAGCAGCTGGAGGTAGTCGACGATGATCAGGCCGAGGCCGTGCGTCCGCTTCAGCCGGCGGGCGCGGGTCCGCAGGGCGGCGATGGACAGCGCGGGCGTGTCGTCGATGAAGAAGTTCAGGTGCTCGAGTTCGTGACTGACGTTCAGCACCCTGTCGAACTCGGTGCTGTTCATTTCGCCCTTGCGGATCTTCTCGGAGGAGAGCTCGGCCTGCTCGGACAGCATGCGGGTGGCAAGCTGCTCGGCGGACATTTCCAGCGAGAAGAAGCCGACGACGGCGCCGTCCACCGCCTTGGGGTGGCCTTCGACGATTTCCTCGCGATAGGCCTTCGCCGCGTTGAAGGCGATGTTGGTCGCCAATGCGGTCTTTCCCATCGACGGGCGGCCGGCGAGGATCAGGAGGTCGGATCTGTGCAGTCCACCCAGCAACTGATCGAGCTGGCCCAGACCGGTGGCCACGCCCGTGAGCTTGCCCTCGCGGCCATAGGCCGCCTCGGCGGCGGTCATGGCCTCGGTGAGAGCCATGCGGAACGGCTTGAAGCCGCCCTCGGTCTGGCCGGTCGTCGCGAGGTCGTAGAGCTTCTTTTCGGCAACCTCGATCTGCTGCAGTGCCGTCTCGTCGACGTCGCCGGAAAAGGCGCCGTTGACGACGTTCTCGCCGAGATCGATGAGCTGCCGGCGGAGGTAAAGATCGTGCACGGCCCGACCGAACGCCGCGGCGTCGATCACATGCACGGACGCTGCGGCGAGCCGGGCGAGATAGGCCGCGCCCCCGGCTTCCCTCATGGCGGGATCCTGCTCGACATAGGTCTTGAGCGTGACGGCGCTCACGACCTGGCCGCGCTCGATCAGGCGCGACAGGGAATCGTAGAGTTTGCCGTGCGACGGGTCGGCGAAATGTTCGGGGCGCAGGAACTCGGCCACGCGCTGGTAGGCGGCATTGTTCACGAGGATGGAGCCGAGCAACGCCTGCTCCGCTTCGAAGTTGTGCGGCGGCTCGCGCAGGCGCGCATCTTCGGCGCCGGGCAAGCGCGTGACGTTCGAGGTTTCTTTGAGGGGCTCCATCACATTGTCTTTGCCCAAGATGGGAGGGGGATCACAGTGCAAAGATTCAGGGCGCCGGTTTATCCCGAGCGTAGCGAGGATACCTTCCTACTCGGCAGCCATGGCCCCCGCGACGTTCTTCAGACGTTCTTCTGTGACCATGTAGTCACGGACGAGCGGGACCGCATCCTGCCGCCGCGTGATCTGGATCTGAAACACCATTTGCTGCATGTAGCGGAATGCGACTTCGCAGCCCGCGAGGTAGAATTCCCACATCCGGCAGAAGCGATCGTCGTAGCCGGCAAGCTCCTTGATCCGTTCCCTGTTGGCGAGGAAGCGCTCGCGCCAGAGACGCAGCGTCTCTGCATAATGCAGACGCAGCACTTCGATGTCGGTCACCCAAAGTCCTGCCTTCTCGATCGCCGCCAGCACTTCCGACAGGGCGGGGCTGTAGCCGCCGGGGAAGATGTACTTGCGGAGCCAGGTGTTGGTGCCGCCCGGCGGCTCCATGCGGCCGATCGAATGCAGCAGCATCACGCCATCGTCCGCCAGCAGCTCCTTCACCTTCGTGAAGAATTCGAGATAGTGCGCGGAGCCGACATGCTCGAACATGCCGACCGAAACGATGCGGTCGTAGCGACCGGGCTCCTCGCGATAGTCGAGAAGCTTGAAGCGGACCTTGTCCGAGACGCCCTCATCGACGGCGCGGCGGCTCGAAACGCCGTGTTGCTCGCGCGAGAGGGTGACGCCCGTGACATCGACGTCGAAGGCTCGGGCGAGGTAGAGGCCCATGCCGCCCCAGCCCGATCCGATGTCGAGCACCTTCTGGCCGGGACGGAGGAGAAGCTTGGCCGCGATGTGGGCCTTCTTGTCGGCCTGTGCCGTCTCCAGCGGCGCGCTGGCGGTCCTGAAGTAGGCGCAGGAATACTGCCGGTCGGGATCAAGGAAGAAGTCGTAGAGTTCGCCTCTGAGATCGTAGTGGTGGGCCACGTTCTTCTGGGCTTTGCCGATGGGGTTGTACTGTTCCAGCACACGTAGCCACCGCTGGAGCGTGTAGGACCAGCGCATCACCGCCGTGGAATCGACGGCGCTCATGTTGCGTCCGAGGAGGTCCAGCAGATCGTAGAGGTCGCCCTGCTCGACGGTAAGACGACCATCCATGTAGGCCTCGCCCAAAGCGAGCCGGGGGTGGAAGACAAGGCGGATGCCCGTCCACCAGTCGTGCACCCGCATGGTCACAGCGGGACCGGTTTTTGCGCCCTTGATCTGATGCGACCGCCCACCTTCATCGATGATGGTCAGTTGGCCTTCGCTCACGACCCGGGCAAGGACCTGCGCCAGCAGCACGACGGATCACTCCAATGTGTCGCTGCCCAGATGTTAGTCACATCCGCTTTTTCGACGCAAAGGGGTGAATGCACAAAATTTGGCCGAAGCTAATGTGAATAAATCGCATTTGGATTGCCAGCGTGCACTGCGGGTGATATTCGGCCAATGATACTCACTCGCATCGGAGGAAGACTTGAAGAGACGTGCGCTTGTGAAGGCTGGCCTGGCGTTTGGCTCCGGTGTGTTCATCGCCCGACGCGCCTGGGCGCAGGGCGGAACGCTCAACCTCTACTCGGCCCGCCACTACAAGACCGACGAGGCCCTGTATGGCAATTTCGCGGACCTCACGGGCGTCAAGATCAACCGCGTCGACGCCGAGCCCGATCCGCTCATCCAGCGTCTTCGCACCGAAGGCGACAAGAGCCCGTGCGACGTGTTCATCACGGTCGACGCCGGCCGCATCGAGCGCGCCCGCGAGATGGGGCTCCTGCAGGCGACCGACTCGGCCGTCCTCGCCAAGACGATCCCCGCGCACCTGCGCGATCCTGACAACACCTGGTTCGGTTTTTCCAAGCGCGCCCGCGTCTTCGTCTTCAACAAGGACAAGATGCAGGCTGCCACCGCGCCTCAGACCTACGAGGACCTCGCTGATCCGAAGTGGAAGGGCAAGCTGCTCATCCGTTCTTCGGGCAACATCTACAACCAGTCGCTCACCGGCTCGGTCCTGGCGGCCAACGGTCCGGAGCAGACGGAAGTCTGGGCCAAGGGCGTCGCCGCCAACCTGGCGCGTCCGCCGCGCGGCGGCGACACCGACCAGATCAAGGCGGCCGCAGCGGGCGAGGGCGACGTCGCCGTCGTGAACACCTACTACTTCGTGAACCTGATGCGCTCTGCCAAGCCGGAGGACCGCGAAGTCGTCGCCAAACTGGGCGTCATCTTCCCGAACCAGGCGAACCGTGGCACGCACGTGAACCTGAGCGCGGGTGGCATCGCCAAGCATGCGCCGAACAAGCAGGCGGCCGTCAAGTTCCTCGAGTATCTGGTCTCGCCGCAGGCCCAGAAGTACTTCGCGGACGGCAATTCGGAGTACCCGGTCGTGGCCTCGGTCGAGCTGTCGCCGCAGCTCAAGGAACTCGGCACGTTCAAGGAAGATCAGCTCAACGCCCGCGTGTTCGCGCAGAACAACGCCGAGGCGCTGAAGATCATGGACCGGGCTGGCTGGAAGTAGGCCGCCCCGACGCCGCCACGGTGCGGCTCAGGAGGATCACCGGTGCAAGCGACACGGTGACGATGAGGATCGATCCGACGGCCGCCTGGGCGAGGCGCTCGTCGGATGCGAAGCGGTAGACCCCGACGGCCAGCGTGTCGAAGTTGAAGGGCCGGATCAGCAGGGTCGCCGGCAGCTCTTTCAGGACCTCGACGAATGCGACGAGGCCGGCCGTCAGGGCCGGCACCCGCAGCATGGGCAGATGGATGCGCCACAGGACCTGGCGCGGCCGGGCCCCCAGGATCCGCGCGCTGGCGTCCATGGCCGGATCGATCGCGGCAAGCCCGGGCGCGACGTTGGCCATTCCGACGGCGAGGAAGCGAACCGTATAGGCAACGATCAGGGCGAAGGCGGTGCCACTCAGCAGCAGGCCGGTCGGAACGCCGAGGACCTGCCGAGAGAGAAGGTCGAGGCCGCGATCGGCGAACGCCAGCGGCAGCAGCACGCCGACGGCGATGACGGCGCCGGGGATCGCATAGCCGAGCGATGCGAAGGCGATGGTGCGGTCGAGCAGTCGCCGGCGGACAAGGCGTCCGGCGTAGCTCAGGAACACGGCAAGACCGACGATGATCGCGGCCGCCACGGTCGCCAGGATCAGGCTGTTCAAGGCATCCCCGATGAACTGGCGGTCGGTCACCAGCACCCCGGACGACAGGGCGAGCTGCGCGAGATGTAGCGTTGGAACCACGAAGCCGAGCAGGATCGGCAGGGCGCAGGCGGCGAATGCCGTGAGACCCGCAGACAGGGAGAGCCGCACCGGCTCGGCGACGTAGCGCAGGTTCGAGGCGATCGTGAACCGCGCCCGTCCGCGCGACTGGTACTCCACCACGACGAGCGCGACCGCGATCAGGATGAGGACCATCGAGAGCTGCGCGGCACCCTCGCGGTTTCCCATGCCGTACCACGTTCGGTAGATCGCCGTGGTGAAGGTCTGGATGCCGTAATACTGGACGGTACCGAAGTCGGCCAGGGTCTCGAGCAGCGCGAGAGCCGTGCCTGCGGCGATGGCGGGGCGGGCGAGCGGCAGGCCGATGCGCAGGAAGGTGCGCCAGGCCCCGTTGCCGAGGATGCGGCTGGCCTCCAGCAGCGACTGCGACTGGGCAAGGAACGCCGCGCGCGCCGCAAGATAGACGTAAGGGTAGAGGACCAGCGTGAAGAGCAGGGCGACGCCCTGGGATGATCCGAAGTTGGGAAACCAGTAGTCGCCGCGGCTCCACCCCATGGCGGCACGCAACGCCGACTGCAGCGGGCCGGCGAAGGTCAGCAGGTCGGCGTAGGCATAGCCGATGATGTAGGTCGGCATGACGAGCGGTAACAGCAACGCCCATTGCAGCATCCGGCTTCCGGGAAACCGGCACATCGTCACGAGCCAGGCCGTGCCGGTGCCGATCACGACGGTACCGAGCCCGACGCCGATCAGCAGGATGATGGTGTTGCCGAAAATGTCGCGAAGCTGGGTCTCGGCGAGATGACGCCAGAGTTCGCGCTGGTCGCTGAACAGGCTGGAGGCGATGCCGAGCAGGGGCAGCGCAACGACGGCGGCCACGGCGAAGGCGCCCAACCGCCAGATCATGGCTTCACCAAAAGAAAACGCATGCCACCGCGGTGCGATGACATGCGTTCGAAGAGCTGCGCGGTGCCTGTCGGCACGCGTTTTACTTCTGGTCGGCCGGCGTTTCCTCGGCCGCAGCCTCGGCGGTCTCGCCTTCGCCCTCGGCAGCCTCGGCCGACTTGGCCTCGAACAGCGCGGCTGCCTGGTCGGCCGCGCGCTGTGCTGCTTCGGTGGCTTCCATGGCCGCACGCTCGGTCTCCGCGACCAGCCTGCCGCCCTTGGCGAGGAATTCGGCTTCCTCGGCGGAACGGGCGACCAACACGGAGATCTCGACCACGACTTCCGGATGGAGGTGGATCTTGATCTTGTGTTCGCCCAGGGCCTTGATCGGCTTGTCGAGTTCGACCTGGCTGCGCTCGATTTTCACGCCCTGCGCGCCGGCTCCGTCGGCGATGTCGCGAGAGGTGACCGAACCGTAGAGCTGGAGCGCCTCCGAGGCCTGGCGAATGATGGTGACCTTCAGGTCGCTCATCTTGGCGCCGACCGCTTCGGCTTCCTGACGACGCTCGAGATTCTGCGCCTCCAGGACCTTACGCTGCGATTCGAAGTAGGTGATGTTGTCCTTGGTCGCGCGCAGCGCCTTCTTCTGCGGCAGGAGGAAGTTGCGGGCGAAGCCGGGCTTCACCTTCACAACGTCGCCCATCTGGCCGAGCTTCGGCACGCGCTCGAGCAGGATGACGTTCATCGGCATGATTTCGTCTCCCGGCTAGGCGATGAGGTAGGGCAGGAGCGCCAGGAAGCGCGCGCGCTTGATCGCCTGGGCGAGTTCGCGCTGCTTCTTGGACGAGACCGCGGAAATGCGGCTCGGAACGATCTTGCCGCGTTCGGAAATGAAGCGCTGCAGGAGGCGAACGTCCTTGTAGTCGATCTTCGGGGCGTTGGCGCCCGAGAACGGGCAGCTCTTGCGGCGGCGGGTGAAAGGACGACGCTGGGCGCTCATGCTTCTTCTCCCGTGTCAGCAACCGATGGAACGACACCGCCTTCGTCGCCGAAGCGCGGACGCTCGCGACGCGGCGGGCGATCGCCCCAGCGGTCGCCACGATCGCCGCCCGGACGGTCGGACTTCTCGGCGCTGCGCACCATGATGGCCGACGGGGCTTCCTCGAGTTCGTCGACGCGCACGGTCATGTAGCGGATGATGTCTTCGTTGATCGACATCGTGCGCTCCAGCTCCTTCACCGCCGCCGAGGGGGCGTCGATGTTGAGCAGGGTGTAGTGACCCTTGCGGTTCTTCTTGATGCGGTAGGTCAGCGAGCGCAGGCCCCAGTACTCCTTCTTGGAGACGGTGCCGCCCATGCTGGCGACCAGTTCGGAGAACTGGGTGGTCAGAGCCTCCACCTGCGTCGTCGCAACGTCCTGACGCGCAATGAAGACATTCTCGTAGAGTGCCATGTAGATTCGGCTCCTTATGGCTGTTAGTGACCCGGAGTTCCGAGGAACCGGCCGGATCTAGCCGTCCCATCGCGGAATGCGCCGGGGCGGCAAGGAGATCGGGGCCGACTCAGGCCCCGAAGAGCGGCGGTTATACAGGCAAGCGGCCTGAAAGCAAGTATTCCCCGCGCGGCTTGACTGCGTTGGTTACCCCGGTATGACTGCCGCAATTCAAGGCGAATCTGGGGGAAAACGCGCATGAGTCGGGCTTTTGTCTTTCCGGGACAGGGATCGCAGGCCGTTGGCATGGGAGCCGACCTCGCTGGCGCCTTTGCCACCGCCCGGGAGGTCTTCGGCGAAGTCGACGAGGCGCTGAAGCAGAATCTCTCGAAGTTGATGCGGGAAGGGCCGGAGAGCGACCTCGTCCTGACGGAGAACGCCCAGCCCGCCCTCATGGCCGTCAGCGTCGCCGTCGTCCGGATTCTGGAGACGGATGGGGGCAAGCCGCTGTCGTCGCTCGCCGCCTATGTCGCGGGCCACTCGCTCGGTGAGTATTCGGCGCTGGCTGCGGCCGGCGCCCTCAAACTCCCGGATGCCGCGCGCCTCCTGAAGCTGCGGGGGCAATCGATGCAGAAGGCCGTGCCGGTCGGCGTCGGCGCCATGGCGGCCCTGCTCGGGATCGAGCTGGAGGCCGCTCAGGAAGCCTGCAAGGAAGCGGCCCAGGGAGAGGTGGTCGCGGTCGCCAACGACAATGGCGGGGGCCAGATCGTCGTCAGTGGCCACAAGGAGGCGGTCGAGCGCGCCATCGAGGCCGCCAAGTCCCGCGGGTGCAAGCGCGGCATGATGCTGCCGGTGAGCGCCCCCTTTCATTGCCCGCTGATGCAGCCGGCCGCCGATGCGATGAAGGTCGCGCTGGAGGAGGTGGTGCTGATGCCGCCGCGCGTGCCGCTCGTGTCCAACGTGCTGGCCGCCGAGCTCAGCGACCCCGAGTCCATCAAGCAACGGCTGGTGGAACAGGTGACCGGCCTCGTACGTTGGCGCGAGAGCGTGCAGTATATGAAAACCAAGGGCGTCGACGCGCTGGTCGAGTGCGGTACCGGCAAGGTCCTGTCGGGGCTGGTGAAGCGCATCGACAAGGACATGACTGGCCTGGCACTGAACGCGCCGTCCGACATCGAAGCCTTCCTGAAGACGGCATAAGGAGAGAGTGCCATGTTCGATCTGACCGGCAAGGCAGCTCTCGTTACCGGGGCGTCCGGTGGCATCGGCGGCGCGATTGCGCGTGCGCTGCACAAGCAGGGCGCGACCGTCACCCTGTCAGGCACCCGCGCCGAGGCGCTGGAAGGGCTCAAGGCCTCGCTCGGCGACCGGGCGCACGTCGTCGCGGCCAGGATGGACGATCCGGCCGACATCGAGCGGCTCGCGAAGGAGGCGGAAGCCGCGATGGGCGGCAAGCTCGACATCCTGGTGAACAATGCAGGCATCACGCGCGACAACATCTCGATGCGCATGAAGGACGAGGAATGGGAGAAGGTCCTGCAGGTCAACCTGACCGGGACCTTTCGCCTGACCCGCGCGACGATGCGCGGAATGATGAAGCGGCGCTTCGGCCGGGTCATCAACATCACCTCGATCGTGGGCGTTACCGGCAATCCGGGACAGGCGAATTATGCGGCTGCCAAGGCCGGCCTGATCGGCATGTCGAAGTCGCTGGCGCAGGAGCTGGCATCGCGGGGCATCACCGTGAACTGCCTGGCGCCCGGCTTCATCGCCACGCCGATGACCGACGTGCTGACCGACGACCAGAAAAAAGCCATTCTGGGGCGTGTTCCCGCCGACCGGCTGGGTACGCCCGAAGAGATTGCGGCCGGCGTGGTCTATCTCGCCAGCGACGAGGCCGCCTACGTCACAGGTCAGACGCTGCACATCAACGGCGGGATGGCCATGATCTGAGACTCAGGCCTACAAGTGCCTGATTCTGTGGGCTTTTCGGACCTAGCCAATGGCACGGGAGCTATGTTAAGAGCCCGGCATTCGCCAACCCCCTGGCGACCGGAATTTGTTGGATACACGGGAAGGACAAGACAATGAGCGATATTGCCGAGCGCGTTAAGAAGATCGTCGTCGAGCATCTCGGCGTCGAGGCCGCGCAGGTCAAGGAAGAGGCCAAGTTCATCGACGATCTGGGCGCGGACAGCCTCGACACGGTCGAGCTGGTGATGGCGTTCGAGGAAGAGTTCGGCATCGAGATTCCCGACGACGCCGCGGAGAAGATCCAGACCGTCGGCGACGCCATCGGCTTCATCAAGGGCACCGCGAAGTCCTGATCCTCACCGGTTCCTGGACGAGGAAGGGCGGACGATGAGGCGTGTTGTCGTAACCGGCATGGGTATGGTGACGCCGTTGGGTGACGGCGTCGAGACGAACTGGCGCCGCCTCATGGCGGCGGAGTCCGGCATCCGGTCGATCCAGGCTTTCGACACTTCGGACCTCGCGACCAAGATCGCGGGCGAGGTGCCCCAGGGCGACAAGGCAAACGGCCACTTCAACGTGGACGACTACCTTGCGCCGAAGGAGCAGCGGAAGCTCGACAAGTTCATCATCTTCGGAATCGCGGCCGCCCAGCAGGCGGTCGAGGATTCCGGGTGGATGCCGCAGGACGAGGAGGGTCTCAACCGGACCGGCGTCATGATCGGCTCCGGCATCGGCGGCCTCCAGACGATCTACGAGACGTCGCTGATTCTGAAGGAGCGGGGACCTCGCCGTGTCAGCCCGTTCTTCATACCGTCGGCGCTGATCAATCTCGTGTCGGGGCAGGTCTCGATCAAGTATGGCTTCAGGGGGCCCAATCACGCCGTCGTCACCGCCTGTGCAACGGGCGCACACGCGATCGGCGATGCGGCCCGGCTGATCCAGTACGAGGATGCCGACGTCATGGTGGCCGGCGGCGCCGAAGCTGCGATCTGCCGGATCGGCATCGCCGGGTTCAATGCCTGCAAGGCGCTGTCTACCGATTTCAACGACACGCCGACGCAGGCGTCGCGGCCTTGGGACAAGCGGCGCGACGGCTTCGTCATGGGCGAGGGCGCCGGCTGCCTCGTGCTGGAGGAGTACGAGCACGCGAGGAAGCGCGGCGCCAAGATCTACGCCGAAATTCTGGGGTACGGCCTGTCGGGCGACGCCTATCACATCACGGCTCCGTCCGAGGACGGTGACGGCGCCGTGCGTGCCATGAAGGCGGCGCTGAAGCGCGCCAATCTCGGCACCGACCAGATCGACTATGTGAACGCGCACGGCACCTCGACGATGGCCGACGTGATCGAGCTGGGCGCCGTGAAGCGCACCTTCGGCCAGGATGTCTACAGTCTGTCGATGTCGTCGACCAAGTCGGCCACCGGCCATTTGCTGGGGGCTGCCGGCGCGATCGAGGCGATCTATGCCATCAAGTCGCTGGTCGATCAGGCCGTTCCGCCGACTCTCAATCTCGACGAGCCGGACGAGGGCTGCGACATCGATCTCGTTCCGAAGCAGGCCAAGCAGCGCAAGGTCCGCCACGCGCTCAGCAACTCGTTCGGCTTCGGCGGAACCAACGCGTCCTTGATCGTAGGACCCGTCTGATATCTTTCTGAGGAGCTGAGTCATGCTCAGCTACTTCCGCTGGGTTCTCTTCTTCATCGCGCTGTTCGTCACCTTGATGGGCGGCTCGATCTATGTCGGCCATGTCGTCCTCACGGCCCAGGGGCCGCTCGAGCAGACCAAGAACATCGTGATCCCGCGCGGCGCGGGCCCGACCACCATGTCCAAGCTGCTGCAGGAAGAGGGTGTCATCGCTCATCCGCGCCTGTTCCGTGTGGCGCTGATGATCGATCCCTCGCCCAAGCCCATCAAGGCGGGCGAGTACGAGGTGCCGGCCCATACCTCGATGCAGGCGCTGGTGGAGCTTCTGCAGTCGGGCAAGGTCGTGCAGCGTCGCCTCACGATTCCCGAAGGCATGACCACGCCCGAAGTCCTGGAACTCGTTCGCAAGACCGAAGCGTTGACGGGCGACATCACGCTCGACGTGAAGGAGGGCGATCTCCTGCCCGAAACCTACTTCTATTCGCGCGACGATACCCGCGACGGGCTGCTGCTGCGCATGAAGGAGGCAATGGAGAAGACGCTCGACGAGGCGTGGCGCAAGCGCGCTGCCGGGCTGCCGCTCGCCAACAAGCGCGAGGCGCTCATTTTGGCGTCCTTGGTCGAGAAGGAGACGGCGGTGCCGTCCGAGCGCACACGGGTGGCTGCGGTGTTCATCAACCGCCTGCGTCGTCGCATGAAACTCGAGAGCGATCCCACCACCATATACGGTCTGACCGAGGGCAAGGCGGCCCTCGGCCGCGATCTGACGCGCGCCGATCTGCAATCGAACACGCCGTTCAACACCTATGTGATCACGGGTCTGCCGCGCGGGCCGATCTGCAACCCGGGACGCGCTTCGATCGTCGCTGCGACCAACCCGGCGCGCGATCGGTCGCTCTTCTTCGTGGCCGACGGACAGGGCGGCCACGCCTTCGCTCTGACGCTGCCCGAGCACAATCGCAACGTCGAGCGCTGGCGCCAGATCCAGCGTGAGCGGGCGGAATCCCAGACGCAGCCGCAAGCGCCGGCGCCACAGGCGCCGCCGACCACCCGGCAGTAGGTCATGCCGGCGGTCCTGCTGGCGCTTCTGGTCCTGGCGGCGATCGCCCTCGTCGTCGCCTGGTTCCTGCGCGCCAACCCGTCCTCGATGGCGCGGGTGCTGCGGGTCGTCATGGTGGTCCTGGGCGGTATCGGCGTGGGCGGGATGCTGATATTCGGCCTGCGCTTCCTGCCTGGCCTCCTGCCGGAATTGATGGGATTGGCGGGCGTGGTCATCACCGCGCTGATCGCTCGGGCCGTCAGGAATCGCCCCTCCGGTGGTTTCAGCTCGCCGGGAACCGGACAGCGCACCGAGGTCGGCACGGCCTTCCTGAAGGCCTGGATCGATCATGGCAGCGGCGACGTCGGCGGCACGGTGCTGGCCGGCCGGTTTGCCGGGCGCACTCTTGATCAACTCACCGACTCCGAGCTTGTCGACTTGCGGGCGGAATGCGCGGCGGATGCCGATTCGCTTCGGGTGCTCGAAGCCTATCTCGACCGCCGGCTCGGCGCCGACTGGCGCAATACGCAGCACGCGCCGCCGCCCCGCGGGCAGCGCACCGACATGACACGTGAAGAGGCGTTGGCGGTGCTGGGCCTGGCCGAGGGCGCCAGTATCGATGACATCCGGGCGGCGCACCGAAGACTGATCCAGCGAATGCATCCCGATGTCGGCGGAACGGCAGACCTCGCCGCGCGTATCAACCGCGCCAAGGACGTGCTGCTCGGTGGATGACCTTGCCAGAGCGCGCGCCGACATGGCATCAAACGCAGCCCCTGGGCTTCCTTGCCACGATGCTGTCAAATCATTGATTCCAATATGCATTCCCGCCGTTGAATGAGGTCGAAAAGCATGACCCTTCCTGTCCGTAAAGCCGTCCTGCCGGTCGCCGGTCTGGGCACCAGGTTCCTTCCTGCAACGAAGGCCATGCCGAAGGAGATGCTCACCGTCGTCGATCGCCCCCTCATCCAGTACGCGGTCGAGGAATGCCTCGCCGCCGGCATTGAGGAGTTCGTGTTCGTGTCGGGGCGCAACGAGGGCGCGCTGGAAGATCACTTCGATCACGCCTACGAACTCGAGGCGACGCTGGAGCAGCGCAAGAAGGCGGCGGAGCTGAAGCAGACACAGGGCGCCACCATCAAGCCGGGCAACGCCATCTTCACGCGACAGCAGAAGCCGCTCGGTCTCGGCCACGCCGTATGGTGCGCCCGTCACTGGATCGGGAATGAGCCGTTCGCAATCCTGCTCCCCGACGAACTGACGATCGACACGCCGAGTTGCATCGGCCAGCTCGTCCAGGCGCACGAGAAGACCGGCGGCAGCGTGGTCGCCGTGATGGAAGTGCCGCGTGAGCAGACGAAGAGCTACGGCATCGCGGCGGTCAGGAACGAGAGCGGCAACCTGTCGGAAATCACCGGCATGGTAGAGAAGCCCAAGCCCGAGGAAGCGCCCTCCAATCTGGCGCTGATCGGCCGTTACGTTCTGTTGCCTGAAGTCTTCGGGCACCTCGACCGGCACGAAACCGGGGCTGGCGGCGAAATCCAGCTCACCGACGCCATGGCCAGAATGATCGGCCAGAGCCCGTTCCATGCGCTGCGCTACGCCGGCCAGCGCTATGATTGCGGCA
>JBILYJ010000423.1:0-4878 GCA_044377795.1 Reyranella sp.
GCTGCACTCGCAACCGCTCTATGGCGGCACGGAGACCCTGCTGGCCAAGACGCTGTCGAGCTTCGGCATCGGCGCAGTGGGTTTCATCGACGGCGTCAACGAGGACGCGATCCGAGCCGCCGTGGCCGAGGCCCGGAAGCTGGCCGCGTCCAAGGGCGGCCGCATCCCGGTCATCATGATCGAGACGCCGGCCAACCCGACCAACACGCTGGTCGACGTGGCGCTGCTGCGCCGCATCGCCGACGAGATCGGCACTGCCCAGCCCGGCGGCCCGCCCGTGCTGGCCTGCGACAACACCCTGCTGGGGCCGGTGTTCCAGCGCCCGCTCGACCACGGCGCCGACGTCTCGATCTATTCGCTCACCAAGTATGTCGGCGGCCATTCCGACCTGATCGCCGGCGCGGCGATGGGCCGGAAGGAGATCATGGGCCCGATCCGCGCCCTGCGCGGCAGCTTCGGCACCCAGCTCGACCCCCATTCCTGCTGGATGCTGGGCCGCTCGCTGGAGACGCTGGGGCTGCGGATGGAACGCGCCAACTCCAACGCCCGCCTGGTCGCCGACTGGCTGGCCGCGCATCCCGGCGTGGCGAAGCTGCACTATCTCGGCCTGCTGCCCGCGGGCTCGCCCGAGAAGGCGCTCTACGACCGCCAGTGCACCGGCGCCGGCTCGACCTTCTCCTTCGACATCAAGGGCGGCGAGAAGGAAGCCTTCGCCTTCCTCAACGCGCTAAAAATCTTCAAGCTCGCGGTGAGCCTCGGCGGCACGGAGTCACTGGCCAGCCACCCCGCCGCCATGACGCACTCCGGCGTCCCCCTCGAAGTCCGCGACCGCATCGGCGTTCTGGACACGACGATCCGGCTGTCGGTGGGCATCGAGCATCCGGATGACCTGATCGCGGATCTGACGCAGGCTTTGGCGGTGGTGGGAACGCCCTGAGACTGGGAGCGGCGGCCGCGCGCCGCCTCGGCAAAACACGCGCTCGCTTTGCGCAGAATGTTACTGGCTTGGCGAAGCTCACTCGTCAGGCCGGACGCCCGGCTGTCGCGCTCGGCCATTTTCACTCACTCGTTCAGCAGCTGAGACGTGAAGCCGATCTTGCCCTCCAGCAAGGCGACCGGGACCTACCGCGCTGCGTAATCAGGCTCGTGATCGAGCACCATCAATACCGCACGGGCTCAGACCTCAGACGAACACCTGCTCGCTGTCTTGCTTGTCATCGCTCCTCCCCTGGAGAGTCGCGACCTCTGGCTGATCCGGGCGGCTCACTGCTGACCATTTCCATGGCCTGATCCAAACGGCCCACTTGAACGTATACTGACTGTAAATGCGGGAGAACAACTTAGCGTGGTGAAAAGTATTCGACTGCTTGTGGTGTATTGCTGGGACTTTGTGTTCAACCATGAAGTTAGTCCGCTTCGTCACATTCCCGATGTCGCTATCCGGCATTATGTTCTGCAAGCCCTCGGCCTGATGTGGGCAGTGGCCTTCGCGGCTGCCGTTGGAAGTTACACATTCATGGCCGTCAGCGTGATCGGCCATACAGTGCTAATAGCGGCCGCAGCTATAACCGTAGCGACGTGGACCGCAGCGACCGCGAAACCTGAGTTGTTTGTCCGTGGTGCTGCCCGGCGAGCGCCGGGAAGTGACAAGGATTAACTCAACACTCATCGATAGAGCAACACCGACCGGACGGGTCGTAGAAGCCGCTTAGCAACCAAGGGAAAATGAGAATGTCCGCTACGTTTGAGAAACTGATGAATGGCGCCGATGGGGGGTTGGCCCTTCTTCAGGTTTTGGCAGAGAACAGCTTCGACTCTGTGCTGGTGACGGATGCATCGCCGAAAGGGAAGATCATCTACGCCAACAAGTCCTTCAAAAGCCTAACGGGTCACGACCCGTCCGAAATCATCGGAAAGACGCCGAGGATTCTTCAAGGACCGGGAACGGATTCCAAGGTGATCGCGAGGCTCGCGGGGGCACTGAAGTCGGGCGGCAAATTTGAAGGCAAGGCGATCAACTACAAGAAGGATGGTACGCCCTTCATCATGTACTGGCGCGTACTGCCGATTAAAGCAGGCAGGAAGATAATCGCCTGGGTTGCCATCCAGCGCCAGGGATCGACCATCTGAAAGCGTCTGGGCAGCAAGCCCAGGCGGATGAACTTGCAATAAGATTGCGAGAGACAGGGGGCGCCGGGCCGATGCAGTTCCGGGGCCCGGCTTCTGGCGTCGTCTTTCAAGACGAAGGTACGTCGGCAGGCTCCGACGGTCGCGAGAAGCACTTTTGCTCGCGAAGGTCAGGCGTTCATCGTCTCGGTCTGGGAATGCCAGGACGACTGAAGCGCAGCAAAGTCTGGACAGTCTCGGGCGGCGAGCGCCCCTCGGGCACGCCGCGATCTGTCGTGATCGCGCAATTTTACGAACAATTTCCATCAGGATTGGCGTCCTCCCGACAGCTCATGCCGGCGCGCCGTTGTTCGGGCTGGTCGTGGAGCGGAACGAGCGCAACGGGCTGCGCTCTCCATCCCGGCTGATGGTGGACAACAACACCACGGCGTCGAGGTCGAGAGTCGGCGAGAGAGCAGGCGGCTCGACGACGAGGACTTGGTTCAACTCAATCAGGCGGCGATGGTATCACTCGGGCTCGCCGTGTCGCCGAGGCGCGGCCGGACAAGGGAACAGCACGCCTCCCTCACCGGTGCGCCGCCCCGTCCCGCGTCTTCCATAGCGACCAGGCGATGCCGGCGGCGATCAGGCCGAAGGTGACGGCGAGGCTGGCGACGGGCGGGAACTTGCCCTCGTCCAGGAGGAAGTCCGAGACGAAGATCTTGGAACCGATGAAGATCAGCACCGCCGCGAGCGCGTGCTTCAGGTAGTGGAAGCGGTCGATCATGGCCGAGAGGGCGAAGTAGAGCGCGCGCAGGCCCAGCACCGCCATGATGTTCGAGGTGTAGACCACGAACGTGTCGGTGGTGATGGCGAAGATCGCCGGCACCGAGTCCACGGCGAACACCAGGTCCGCGAGGTTGATCACCACCAGGGCAAGGAACAGCGGCGTCGCCGCCAGGACCATGCGCCCCGTCCGCTCGTCGGGCTGCGAGACGAAGAAGCGGTCGCCGTGCAGCTCCTTGGTCACGCGCATGCGACGGGAGATCCAGCGGATGGCGGCGTTGTTGGCGAGGTCCGGCTCGGAGTCGTTCGTGAAGAACATCTTGATGCCGGTGACGATCAGGAAGGCGGCGAAGAAGTAGAGCACCCAGTAGGCTTCGCTCACCAGCGCGGCGCCGGCCGCGATCATGAGGCCGCGCAGCACGATGACGCCGATGATGCCCCACAGCAGCGCGCGATACTGGTACTTGGCCGGGATGGCGAAGAAGGTGAAGATCAGGCTGATGACGAAGATGTTGTCGATCGACAGCGCCTTCTCGATGAAGAAGCCCGTGAAGTACTGCATGCCGAGGTCGGCGCCCTTCTCGACCCAGACCCAGGCGCCGAAGGCCAGCGCGATCGAGATGTAGAAGGCCGAGAGCTTCAGCGATTCGCCGATGCCCATCACCCGGTCCTCCTTGTTCAGGAGGCCGAGGTCGAAGGCGGTGAGCAAACCCACCAGGGTCACGAAAGCGAGCCAGAACCAGACCGGCGTGCCGAGGAAGGGCTGGACCAGAAACTCGGTCATACCGGGGTCCGATGGGTGGGGCGGCGCATGTTCGTTCGTCCTTTGCGGTGAGGCGGGCAAGATGCGCGACGGGTGACGATTGTAGAAATAGATTTGATGTGCCTGAATTGATAGTCTAGGGCTATCATCCTGCATGACCACGCTGCGTCAACTCTCCTACCTGGTGGCCCTGGCCGACTCCCGGAACTTCCGGCGGGCCGCGGACTCCGTGCACGTCGCCCAGCCCACCCTCAGCCAGCAGGTGCGGGCGCTGGAGGCGCGGCTGGGCGTGACCCTGGTCGAGCGCAACGAGAGCCCGGTCCAGCTCACGCCGATCGGCCGGGACCTGGTGACGCGCGCCCGCCGCATCCTCCTGGACGTGAAGGATGCCGAGGACATGGCGCGCCGCTCGCGGGCCGGCATCGCCGGCACCATCCGCTTCGGCGTCACGCCGACGCTGGGCCCCTACCTGATGCCGCGGATCGTGGCCTCGCTGCACCGGCGCTTCCCAGACCTGCGCCTCTACATCCGCGAGGGCATTCCCGACGAGCAGGCGCGCGAGCTGGCGCGCGGCGAGCTCGACATGGTGCTGTCGCCCCTGCCCGTCTCCGGAAGCGACCTGCACATCGAGCCGCTGTTCCGCGAGCCGCTGCACATCGTCTGCCCGCCCGAGCATCCACTCGGCCGGGCCGCCAAGGTGCGCCGCGGCGACCTGGCGGGGATCGGATTCCTGAGCCTCGACCGCCGCCACCATGCCCACCGCCAGGCCCGCGAGATCTGCGAGGACCTCAAGGCCACGCTGCTCGAGGACTATGAGGGAACCAGCCTCGACAGCCTGCGCCAGATGTGCGGCTCGGGGCTGGGCTTCGCCATCCTCCCGGAACTCTATCTGCGCTCGGAAGTGGGCGGCGCCGACATGGTCACGCGCCTTCCCATGGCCGGCTGGAGCGCCAGCCGCTCCCTCGCCGCGGTATGGCGCGACGGTTCGGCCTATGCCGACAGCTACGCCACCATCGCCGAAACGATCGCGGTGGAAGCGCGGAGCATTCTTGCGGGGCCGGCGATTTAGGTTTCCTATCTCATGTCGCCCCACCACTGCACGCCCTCATCCTGAGAGTCTGGCCGGAAATGAATGCAGCTAAAACAACGGGTTATGAACGGACCCGATAACCTCACCCTGAGGAGCATCGCGTAGCGATGCGTCTCGAAGGGTGGGCACGAGC
>JBILYJ010000365.1:0-5567 GCA_044377795.1 Reyranella sp.
GTCGAGCGCGGAAGCGCGCGGCCGTCCGGCCAAGCTGTTCCGCTTCCGCCGCGAGGTGGTCCTCGAACGCGCCGTGCTGGGCAGCAAGCTCCCCCTCTCCCGCCCCATCTGAAGCCTTGACGATTTTAATGCTCCTTTTTAGTATAAATAATTAATACTCCTATTGAGCATTATAGAGGTATCAGATGTCGCTCTCCGCTTCGCCCGACCTGATGGCCCGCACGGCCCCGCTCTATGACCGCGTGAAATCGGTGATCCCATCGATCGAATGGCCGGCCTTCGCAGAGGACATCGATGCCATCCTGGCGCTGAAGCGCGAACGGGACGCCGTGATCCTGGCGCACAACTACCAGACGCCCGAGATCTTCCACTGCGTGGCCGACATCGTCGGCGACAGCCTGGCGCTGGCCCGCGAGGCCATGAAGGTCGATGCCGGGGTGATCGTCCTGGCCGGCGTCCATTTCATGGCCGAGACGGCCAAGCTCCTCAATCCGGCCAAGCGCGTGCTGATCCCCGACCTCGATGCCGGCTGCTCGCTCGCCGCCTCGATCACCGCCGCCGACGTCCGGCTGCTGCGCCAGCGCTATCCCGGCGTGCCCGTCGTCACCTATGTGAACACGTCGGCCGCCGTGAAGGCAGAGAGCGACATCTGCTGCACCTCCGGCAATGCCAGGAAGATCGTCGAGAGCCTCGGCGTCCCGAAAGTCATCATGCTGCCCGACGAGTATCTGGCGCAGAACATCGCCGCCGAAACCGGCGTCGAGATCGTCACCTGGGCCGGCCATTGCGAGGTTCACGAGCGCTTCACGGCGCAGGACATCCGGCAACTGCGCGCCAGTCATCCCGGCATCGTCGTGCTGGCCCACCCGGAATGCCCGCCCGAGGTGGTGGGCGAATCTGACTTCACCGGCTCGACCGCGGCCATGATCGACTATGTCGACGCCAAGCGGCCGGCACGGGTGGTCCTCGTGACCGAATGCTCGATGAGCGACAACGTCGCCGTCCAGCATCCCGAGGTCGAGTTCATCCGGCCGTGCAACCTCTGCCCGCACATGAAGCAGATCACCCTGCCGAAGATCCGCCGCACACTCGAGACGATGCGCCACGAAGTGACGATCGATCCGGCCGTGGCCCGGCCGGCACGGCGGGCGGTCGAACGCATGCTGGAAATCTGAGGCCGCGATGACGATCCCTCCTCTGCCCGACCTTCTCGTCGAACCGCTGGTGCGCTCCGCCCTCCTGGAGGACCTAGGTCGCGCCGGCGACCTGACCACCGACTCGATCGTGCCGCCGTCCGCGCGCGCGAGAACCGCGCTGGTCGCGCGCCAGCGCGGCGTCGTTGCGGGGCTCGGCGCGGCGTCGATGGCGTTCCGGCTGGTCGACTCGTCGATCGAGATCGCCATCGAGCGGCCTGACGGCACGCCGCTCGCGCCCGGCGACCGCATCGCCACCATCGCCGGCCCGGCGCGCGGCATGCTGACTGCCGAGCGGGTCGCCCTGAACTTCCTCGGGCATCTGAGCGGCGTGGCGAGCGGCGCCGCCACGTTGGTCGAGGCCGTGCGCGGCCACAAGGCGCGCATCTGCTGCACGCGCAAGACGATGCCTGGCCTGCGCGCCCTGCAGAAGTACGCCGTCCGCGTGGGCGGCGGCATGAACCACCGCTTCGGCCTCGACGACGGTGTCCTCATCAAGGACAACCATGTCGCCGTGGCCGGCGGCATCCGGCCGGCGATTCTCGCCGCCCGCCGCGGTGTCGGTCATCTCGTGAAGATCGAAGTCGAGGTCGATACGCTGGATCAGCTCGAAGAAGCCCTGGCGACCGGCGTCGACGCGGTCCTGCTCGACAACATGACGCCCGAGCAGCTCGCCACCGCGGTCCGCATGATCGACGGACGCGCCCTCGCCGAAGCCTCCGGCCGCATCACGCCGCAGACGGCGCCGGCCATCACAGCCAGCGGCGTCGACCTGATCTCAGCCGGCTGGCTGACGCACAGCGCCAGCGTCCTCGACATCGGCCTCGACTGGCAGACCTAAAATCCTTTCGCGCGGAATAGGTCCACTTTCCTCCCCATTCAAATGGGGAGGTGTCGGCGTCATCGCCGACGGAGGGGTCAGGGACGACCGTTCGTTCTTCGGCGCTCTCGGACATTGCAAGCAATGTCCTGTCGCTAAACGGGCTGAGCTCCGCTCAGCCCATCAGTTGCTCACTTCGCAGTGCTTGCCCATTTCCTTGCAGACCCGCAGCACCGCCTGGACGACCAGCGACGAGGTCGAGCTCTCGCCCGCGCTGGCATGGCCCGCGATCATGAGCTGCGAGACGTCGTCGTTGAACGGGACGACGTTCAGCGTGGCGGTGCGGTCGCCCTCGGCGATCTGGATGCGGCGTGCGCCGGGATCCTGCATCAGGATGCGGACCGAGGGATTCTTCCGCGCGAGGTCGAGCGCGGTCGAGAAAATCTTGTCGGCATGGGCATCGAGCAGGACCGTCGCGAAATCGTAGCCGGCACGGCCGTCCTGCTGGCCGCCTTCGGTCATCTGGTGGATGCGGCCCAGCGCCTTGCGGGCGACGAACACCCATTGCGCCTCCGCCGGGGCGAAGGGCAGCGCCAAGCTGGCGAGCACGGCCACCGCGACGAAAGGCTTGATGAACTGGCGCATGCAACGACTCCCTTTTGGGAGCGGCATTTTACGCGAGTGTCGCCAGCGATGAAGCCGAGAATGGTGACAGGTCGGCGAAGCGTCCCTCGCGCACCTTGGTTGCCCATTGGGGATCGGCCAGCAAGGCGCGGCCGACCGCCACCAGATCGAACTCCTCCCGCTCCAGCCGGGCTTCCAGCTCGCCGAGATCGCCGATTTCGGAATCCTCGCGCGTCCGGAACGTCTGCACGAAATCCGCCCCCTTGAGGCCGACCGAACCCACGGTGATCGTGGGCTTACCGGTGAGCTTCTTCGTCCAGCCGGCGAGATTCAGCGTCGAGCCCTCGAATTCCGGCTCCCAGAAGCGGCGTGTCGAGCAATGGAAGATGTCGGTGCCGGCCGCCGTTAGCGGCTCGAGGAAGCGCGCCAGTTCGTCCGGCGTCAGCGCCAAGCGCGCCGTGAAGTCCTGCTGCTTCCATTGCGAGAAGCGGAAGATGATCGAGTAGTCCGCGCCGACACGTGCGCGAATCGCCTTCACGATGTCGGCGGCGAAGCGCGTGCGCTGCACGAAGTCGCCGCCCCACGCGTCGCTGCGCTTGTTTGCGCCCTCCCAGAAGAACTGATCGATCAGGTAGCCGTGCGCGCCATGAATTTCGATGGCATCGAAGCCGATCTCCTGCGCGACACCGGCGGCACGGGCGAAGGCGTCGATCGTGTCGGCGATGTCGGCCTCGCTCATCGCCGGACCGACCTGCTTGCCGGACGCGGACAGCCCAGACGGACCGTCCGACGGCGCGTCGGGATGATGCCCGGTCCCCGTCTTGCGCATCATGCCCTGGTGCCAGAGCTGCGGCGCGATCTTGCCGCCGGCGGCATGTACTTCGTCGACCACCCGCCGCCAGCCCGCGAGACTGGCCGGCGAATGGAAATCCGGCACGTTGGTGTCGTTGGAGGCGGCCAGCCGGTCGACGGTGGTGCCTTCGGTAATGATGAGACCGACGCCGCCTTCGGCCCGGCGGCGATAATAGGCTGCGACGTCGGCGCCTGGGATGCTGTCGGGGCTCTTGGAGCGCGTCATCGGCGCCATCACAAGCCGGTTGGGAAGCGACAGCGACTTGGTGGTGAAGGGTCGGAAGAGCGGGCTGGTCATGGACGTCTCGCTTGCGGGAAATCTACGTCGCCGTAGGGATAGAAGTGCTTCAGATCGACGTTGCGATAGGGCAATCCGTCGAGCCGCACGGTACCAAGGAAGGGCTCGACCGGCTCGACCAGCAGGATGGTCCCGGCAAAGCCACTGTCGTCGAAGCCGCGGCGGAAGTGCACGCGCGACTTGATGGCGATCGCCTTGAATTGCGCAAGATCGAAGGCCGGGCCCGCGAGTTCCGACGGCTCGACGATCTGCGTGAGGTAGCGGCTGATCAGCACGACGTTGCCACGACCGAAGGCGACACTCACCCACAGGGTGCCATGGGCTTCGTGCGCGCCGATCACCGTGCCGGTGATGTGCACCGGCAAGCCGGCGGATTCGTCGGCGAGGCCGCCGATCTCCCGGTCGAACGGGTCGCCCACCTTCACACCCGCGGCCTTCAACTCATCGATGGCCTTGGCGTCGGCGATGGTGGCGATCAGCACGTCCGACAGATCCTGCGCGATCACTTCCTTCAGGATCCAGGTCGCATAGCCCGACCGGTCGCTGTGGTCGGCCAGCACCACTGGAGTCTCGCCGCGCGCGATGGCTTGCTTGGCGAGCCGGACGCCCTCGGGGATCGGATGGACCTTGGCAGTGTCGAGCAGGTCCTTACGGCGCCGCCACGCCCAGGACGACATGTCGTCGGCGACCTTCTCGGCCAGCGCGGCATTGCCGTTGGTCATCACCTAGAAGGTCAGGCCGACATCCGGCACGTCGGCGAAGGGAAAGCCGAAGAACACGTTCACGTAGACATCCGGCTCGCGCGCCTCCCAGACGAGGGCGCGCTGCACCAGGTCCATCCATGGCGAGGCGCCGGTCCACTGCAGCACGGTCGGCGTGATGATCGGCACCTTCACCGTCACCGTGGCCGGGACGTAATCGCCGCGGATAGCGCGCACCAGCATGCGCGCCGCGCGCTGGCCCTGGAGATGGCTGTCGTAGTGCGGGAAATATTTGACCGTGAAGGCCATGTCGGCCTGGGCCAGGAACTCGGCATCCTCGTTGCCGTGCGGGTCGAAGGTGCCGACGATGAAGACCTTGCGCCCGACCACCTCGCGGACGCGGCGGGCGATGTCGGCCTCCGGTCGGGCGACGCCACGCACGCCCATCGCCCCGTGCAGGCTGAGATAGACGCCGTCGAACGGTCCCTGCTCCTTCAGGCCGGCAACCATCCGGCCGAGGAAGGTCTCGTAGGCTTCCTGGGTGACCCAGCCCGAACCGGTGCCGGTACGCGGCCAGAGCGGCGATTCGATGCCGACCAGTTCGACACCGTCGTACTCGCGCGCCACCTTCACGAACCCGCCCATGTAGGACCTGGGATCGTGCGCCAGCAGCTTTTCGCCGCTGGCGGGTGAGCCGGGATAGGTGAAATCGGCGAGCGTGGTGTCGTTCGGAAGGAACGTCACCGTCTCGTGGGCGAAATGCAGGACGGCGATACGCATCGGCGCCGCCCGCCTCCCCCTAGCGCGTCGGAACCGGGCGCTCGCCGGAATAGTCGTAGAAGCCGCGCTTGACCTTGCGGCCGATCCAGCCGGCCTCGACATACTTCACGAGCAGCGGGCACGGACGATACTTCGAATCGGCCAGACCCTCGTGCAGCACCTGCATCACCGAGAGGCAGGTATCGAGGCCGATGAAGTCGGCCAGTTCGAGGGGGCCCATCGGATGGTTGGCACCGAGCTTCATGCCGGTGTCGATCGCCTCGACGTTGCCGACGCCCTCGTAGAGCGCATAGACCGCC
>JBILYJ010000366.1:0-5566 GCA_044377795.1 Reyranella sp.
GCGTGGGCGAGGGGGGACGTGGCGAGAGCGTCTGGCTGGGCTGGTTCGTGTACGCGGCGCTGCTTGCGTTCGCGCCGGTCGCCGAACGTCGGGGCGAGGCGCGACGGGCGGCCAGCTGGACCGCGCATGCCGCGGCGCTGAAGGCTGCGCTCGACCGCGAAGCGTGGGACGGCGCGTGGTACCGCCGCGGCTACTATGACGACGGCACGCCGCTGGGGTCGGCCACGAGCGAGGAGTGCCGCATCGATTCCATCGCACAGTCATGGGCCGCGATCTCGGGCGCGGCCGATCCCGTGCGGGCCGCGCAGGCCATGGAGTCGCTCGACAGGTTGCTCGTGCATCGTGGCGACCGGCTGGCGCTGCTGTTCACGCCGCCCTTCGACAAGACTCCGCTCGATCCCGGTTACATCAAGGGCTACCCGCCCGGCATTCGCGAGAATGGCGGGCAGTACACACATGCAGCCGCCTGGTCGATCATGGGCTTCGCGGGGCTGGGCCAGGGCGACAAGGCTCACGAGCTTTTCGCGCTGATCAACCCGATCAACCATACGGCGACCCGTGCTGGCGTGTTGCGCTACAAGGTCGAACCTTATGTGGTGGCGGCCGACGTCTACTCCGTGCCGCCACACGTCGGGCGCGGTGGCTGGACCTGGTACACCGGTTCGGCGGGTTGGCTCCATCGCGCCGGCATCGAGTCGATTCTCGGCCTCACGGTGAAGGGCGACCGGTTCGAGGTCGCGCCCTGCTTGCCGACGACGTGGCCAGGCTTCGAGATGACCCTCACCCTGCGCGGCTCGGTTTATGAGATCGTGGTTCGCAATCCCGACGGCGTCAGCCGAGGTGTCGTCGCCGTCGAGTTGGACGGCGCGACGCAGCCGGTGGCGGACGGCAAGGCGGTGATCCGCCTGAGCGACGAGGTCGCCCGGCGGAGCATTGTGGTGACTCTGGGCTGAGCTACTTGCGCTTGGCGGGAGCGGCCGGCTTCACGGCGGAGGCGATGGAGGATGCAAAGGTCGGCGCGACGACCTTGACCTTGTCCTGCTTGGGTTTCTTCGTCTCGCGGTTGCCGCGGCGATGCTTCATGGACATGGGATTGGTTTCCTGGCGTCGAGGCGGAGAAAATCTCCGGATCGTCGGGCCATAGGGTTCATCCTAGGCGCATTCAGGGACGAAGTACGATTGATGACCGCTAGCGGAGGGCCTCCCCCTGCGCGACCACCGAATGGGCGCGATGCGGGAGGGCGCGCTCCGCCGCGCTCGACTGCGAGTGAGGGGCCGCACGGTCGCCGATCGTGAAGGCTGCCACCAGAAAAAGCAGGCCTCCCGCCACCGTACTCGGGCCAAACCCCCACCCCACGCTGTGTCGCCAGCACGGGAAGGCTGCAATGCCCGTGGCCGCCAACAGGACGGCGAGGCTCAATCCCAGCATGCGAATCCCCTTATCGTTGGCACATGAACGAGCACAGGGGGTGCGGGTTCCGCCTTGGAATGGTCTCTATCGTGTACGGAACCGGGAGAAGAACCTTCCCCAGCGACGGCATTCCACATGGTCGCAGGGCGGCGGGCGGGGGTAGTTTGCCCCCGACGATGGATGATCCCCTCTCCCACGCCCGCGCGCTCCTGCATTCCGTCTTTGGATTCAACGCCTTCCGACCCGGCCAGGAGGAAATCGTGCGCGCCGTGCTGGCCGGCGAGAACGTGCTTGCCGTCATGCCGACCGGCAGCGGCAAGTCGCTCTGCTTCCAGCTTCCCGCCATTGCGCGACCGGGCCTGACCCTCGTCGTGTCGCCGCTGATCGCGCTGATGCGCGACCAGGTCCAGGCGCTGACCGCCGCCGGTGTGTCGGCCGGCAGCCTCAACTCGAGCAACGAGCCGGCCGAGAATGCGCGGGTGATGGGCCTCCTGCGGCGCCGTGAGCTGCGCCTGCTCTATGTCGCGCCGGAGCGGCTGGCGCGGCCCGACACGGTCGAGATGCTGGCCGAGGCTCAGGTCACGATGATGGCCATCGATGAGGCGCACTGCGTCTCGCAATGGGGCCATGATTTCCGGCCCGAATACCTGACGCTGGGCAATCTGGCGCGCCAGATCGGCGGCCGCCTGCAGACCCTGGCCTTCACCGCCACCGCCGATGCGCCGACGCGGGGCGATATCGTCGAGAAGCTGTTCGCCACCGAGCCACGCGTTTTCGTGCGCAGCTTCGACCGTCCCAACCTCCGGCTGGCGTTCAAGCCCAAGGAGCGTTCGACACGCCAGGTCCTGTCCTTCGTGCAGGCCCATCCGGGCGAGAGTGGCGTCGTCTACTGCTCATCGCGCCGCAAGGTCGAGGAACTTGCCGAGACCCTCAAGGCTGCGGGGATCAACGCCCGGCCGTATCATGCCGGTCTCGAGAAGTCGGTGCGTGATCGCAACCAGGACGCCTTCCAGCAGGAGGACGGGTTGGTGATGACCGCCACCGTCGCGTTCGGGATGGGCATCGACAAGCCCGACGTGCGCTTCGTCTGCCACGCCGACCTGCCATCCAACGTCGAGGCCTATTATCAGGAGATCGGCCGTGCCGGCCGCGATGGCCTGCCGGCCGATACGCTCACGCTCTACGGGCTGGGCGACATGCAGCTCCGCCGCCTGCAGATCGAGCAGGGCGATTCCTCCGACGAGCGCAAGCGCATCGAGCGCCAGCGCCTGAATGCGCTGCTGGCGCTCGCCGAGGCGCCGCGGTGCCGGCGCCAGACCCTGCTCGCCTATTTCGGCGAAGCGTCAGAGCCCTGCGGCAACTGCGACCTCTGCGTGGAGGGCGTCGAACTGTTCGACGCGACCGTCGATGCCCAGAAGGCGATGTCCGCCATCGTGCGCACCGGCGAACGCTTCGGCATGGAGCATCTCGTCGCCATTCTGACGGGCGACCTCACCGACAATGTCGCCAAGTTCAAGCACGACGCCTTGCCGACCTTCGGCGTCGGCAAGAATCGCAAGGCTACGGACTGGCGTTCGATCTTCCGGCAGCTTTCGGCCGTCGGACTCATCGCCCAGGACCTGATGGAGCACGGACGCTGGTGGGTCACCGACGAGGGCTGGTCCGTCCTGAAGGGCAGGCAGAAGGTCGAGCTGCGCAAGATCGCGTCTTCGGCGACATCCAAGGGCGAGCGCCGCGGGCGGGCAACGGCGCCACCGATCGTGAGCGATGCCGACAGCGAACTGCTCGACTCGCTGCGCACGCTGCGCACGCGGCTGGCACGGGCGCAGAATGTGCCAGCCTACGTCGTCTTCTCCGACCGCACCCTGGTCGAGCTGGCCACGCACAGGCCCTCGACCCTGGCCGCCATGCGTGAGATTCATGGAATCGGCGATGCCAAGCTTGAACGCTATGGGGCCGAATTCCTGGCCGTCATGGAGCCTCGCGCGTCCTGACGGAGCTTAACAGCGAAGCCCGTCAGCCCTTCTTGATCGGAGCGCCCATCGACCAGAGGACGCCGAACGGATCGCGGAACTGGCCGTAGCGGTCGCCCCAGAACCCTACGGGGGAAGGCTGCAGGCGTTCGAGACCGGCATAGAGCAGGTCGATCTGGGCCCAGCCGGCCCTGCCGCGCGAGCTTGTCGTTCACCGCGTAGAGCCTGGCCATGGTCTCGTCGTGATGGTCCCTGGACCACGCGCCGATGGCTTCCTCGGAATTGTAGCAAAGGATGGCGTAGAGCATGGGGCTTCGGCTCCTGTCGGACGGAGGACGCGGGAACGGGCGTCATGCCGACAGCCCGGCCCCAATTATTTCAGCTCACCCGGCGTCGGAAGAGACAGGAGTCTCGAAGGGAGTGCCCGCCTTCAGGATGCGATAGCGGCCATCCTGGATCTGCGCGCCGGTCACGATACCGGTGCGCGCACTGCCGCCGTCGAGACCCAGGCGGTCGCCCTCGAAGAGGTGCGGGTCTTCCATGCCGCTGATCGCCGTGTGCTTGTCGGGCGGCGTGTGGCCATGGACCACCAGCGTGCCGCCGAAGCCCTGCTTCCAGTCGAGGAAGCCGTGATTGATCCAGGCCCAGCGCGCCTCGGTGAAGATCATCCAGGGCCTGCCGAGAAACTCGTCCGGGTCGGCATGGGGATCGAGGCCGCCATGGACGAACACCGTGTTGCCCAGCCGGACATGCGAGCGCATGCCCTGCAGCCGGTGCACGACCGTCTCGCCGAGGGCGTCGTGCAGCAGCGCCTGGTCGGCGTGCGGCGCCGGGCGCCTGGCGCGAGCCGCCATCTCGTCGAGGAGAATGTGGCCGCCCATGCGCTTGCTGAGCCACATGGTCTCGGCCTTGTGCGCGTGCGGCCCGCCGACGACCGTGAGCATCATCATGATCTCGTGGTTGCCCATCAGCCGGTCGACATGGTCGACCCCGTGCGCCTCCTCGTTCCGAGCCCATAGTTCGAGGACACCGGCGCTGTCGGGGCCGCGGTTGATCATGTCGCCGAGATAGATCAGCCGGCGCCGGCCCTTGGCTTCGCCGGCCAGTCCGGCAATGGATTTCAGGAGCGCGCCGAGTTCCGCCGCACAGCCATGGACGTCGCCGATCGCGAACACTGTCTCCCCTTTCACATCGAAGGGGGCGGGCTTCCATTCGGAAACAGTGACGGGCAGGTCGGTCATGGGGCCATGCTAGCCCTATCCGGTTTGGCGCTCCACAGCGGCCGGCTCGCGGTCGCCGATGTGGAACGGCCGGAACACCACCAGCATGATGCCGGCCGCGAGGTTGATCAGCGTTCCCTGCAGCGCCACGCCGATGGCGAGACCCAGGGCGCCGAGGACGGTGTAGCGGGCGCCATCGCCCCGTGTGACGGGGCACTTCCCCATTTGAATGAGGAAGCGATTGACAATGAACTCTGCGGCTCAATTCACGACGGAAAGACTCTAGCGGGCGTCGTTCTCGCGAATGAAGGTGCGGACGCGTGGCATGATCTGTTCGCGCCACTTGCGGCCGTTGAAGATGCCGTAATGGCCCACCCGTGGCTGCTCCCAGTGCACGTGCCGTGCCCCGGGAATGTTGGGCGTCAGCGCATGGGCCGCCTTGGTCTGGCCGACGCCCGAAATGTCGTCCAGCTCGCCCTCGACCGTCATCAGGGCGGTCTCGATGAAGGAGGGATCGATCTTGCGGCCGCGGCTCACCCATTCGCCGCGCGGCAGCAGGTGTTCCTTGAAAACGACCTCGATGGTCTGGAGATAGAACTCGGCGCTGAGATCCATCACGGCGAGATATTCGTCGTAGAAGGTGCGGTGAGCGTCCGCCGGATCGTCGTCGCCCTTCACCAGATGCTCGAACTGCCGCATGTGCGCATTCACATGGCGGTCGAGGTTCATGCTGATGAACGAGGTGAGCTGCAGGAAGCCCGGATAGACGCGGCGCATCGCGCCCGGATAGTTGAGCGGCACCGTCGAGATGACGTTATGCCGGAACCACATCATCGAGTTGCGCATCGCGAGGTCGTTGGGGACCGTCGGGCTGACGCGGGTGTCGATCGGGCCGCCCATCAGGGTGAGCGACTTGGGCTGGCGCTGCTCCTTGGCCTCCGCCATCAGCGCGGCGGCTGCCA
>JBILYJ010000032.1:0-21270 GCA_044377795.1 Reyranella sp.
GATGGCCTTCCTCGGCCGTCTCGTCACCTCCTGGGTCCCGCAGAAGCAGGTCCGCGGCCTCGGCACGCGCTTCACCTCGATCACCTGGGTGGGCGACGTCATTACCGTCTCGGGCAAGGTCACCGGCAAGCGCGAGAAGGACGGCGAGACGCTGGTCGATCTCGAGGTCAAGTGCACCAACCAGAACGGCCAGGACACTCTCCAGGGCACCGCCACGGTCGCGCTTAGCTGATCACCACCCACCTCACCCTTCGAGACGCCGCGCTGCGCGCGGCTCCTCAGGGTGAGGCGTATTTCAAGGAGACAGACATGGGTCAGATGGACGGCAGGGTGGCGATCGTCACCGGTTCGGGACGCGGCATCGGCAAGGAGATCGCGCTGCGCCTGGTGCGCGACGGCGCCAGCGTGGTCATCAACGACATCGACGACGCGCCGGCGGAGGAGACCGTCGCCGAGATCATCAAGATGGGCGGCAAGGCCGTCATGTGCAACGGCGACGTTGCCAAGCCTGATTTCGGTGACCGCATCGTCAAGACCGCGGTCGACGCCTTCGGCGACTGCCATGTCGTGGTGAACAACGCCGGCTACACCTGGGACTCGGTCATCCAGAAGATGAGCGACGAGCAGTGGTACGCCATCCTCGACGTCCACCTGACCGCGCCGTTCCGCATCCTCCGGGCCTTCCAGATCCATTTCAAGGATGCCGTCGAGAAGGAGCGCGCCGAGGGCAAGCGCATCGTGCGCAAGGTCGTGAACATCTCCTCGACCTCGGGCGTCAACGGCAATGCCGGCCAGTCCAACTACTCGGCGGGCAAGGCGGGCATCGTCGGCCTGACCAAGACGCTGGCCAAGGAGTTCGGCCGCTACGACGTCACGGTGAACGCCGTGGCCTTCGGCTACATCCAGACGCGCCTCACCAAGCCGCTGGCCCAGGGCGAGTCCGGCGAGATCGAGGTCCAGGGCCGCACCGTGAAGATCGGCGTCCAGGGCGGCCGGCTCGCCGCGCTGAACCAGATGATCCCGCTGGGTCGCGGCGGCCTGCCCGAGGAGGCCGCGGGCTCGGTCTACCTGTTCTGCAGCCCGGACAGCGATTATGTCAGCGGCCAGTGCCTGGTCGTGAACGGCGGTCTCTGACCGCCCGGCAGGCAAAAACGACGGAAGGGTGGCCTGTTGGCCACCCTTTTTCGTTGTATACGCTTCCGAGGTTCAGAATAGGGTGGGATGGCGTTGGGTTCTCTTGAGATCGGAATCGTGGGCTGCGGCGTCGCCGGTCAGGCCGCTGCGGGATTCCTCGCCGATGCCGGACATCGTGTTACCGTTTTGGAACGTTTCGAGCAGCCGCATCCCGTGGGTGCCGGCCTTCTGCTGCAGCCCACCGGCCTGTCGGTTCTGCGGGCGCTCGGTCTCGAGCAGGACGCCCTGTCGGCAGGTGCCCGGATCGACGGGGTGCTGGGCGAGAACCAGTGGGGAATCCGGGTTCTCGATCTGGCCTATGGCGACCTGCATCCAGCCGCCTTCGGCCTCGGCATCCGCCGTTCGGTCCTTTTCGATTTGCTGCATCGCCGGCTCGGCGCCGCGGGGGCCCGCCTGGTTCCCGGCGTGGAGATCGTCGACGTCGAGCGCGAGGGCGGCCGGGCCATCGCCCTCGACCGGAAGGCTCGCCGGCACGGTCCGTTCGACCTCCTGGTGGTGGCGGATGGTTCGCATTCGGCGCTGAGGCAACGCGTGTTCCCGCGGGCCCGGGCGCCGCTCTATCCGTGGGGCTGCGTCTGGGCGACCGTCCCCGACACCCTGGCAGCCGGCGCCGTCCGGCTTCTTCGCCAGCGATTCGCCGACACCACGGCGATGATGGGGATTCTCCCCGTGGCGCCGGACGCGGTCACGATGTTCTGGAGTATGCGCACGCCCGACCTTTCACCCGATCGGCCGCTCGACCTGGAGACCATACGGCAGGAGGCGCTGGCGCTGTGGCCGGAAGCGGCGTCGATCATCGAGCGCGCCGTCACTGCAGGCGACTTCTCGCGCGCGACCTACCGGCACGTGGCCCTGCCGCGCTGGAACGAAGGACCGGTCGTGTTCATCGGCGATGCCGCGCACGGCACCAGCCCGCAGCTCGGGCAGGGCGCCAATCTGGGCCTGCTCGATGCCCAGGCACTGGCCCGCAGCCTTGCCGAGGCGGCCGATCTCGCCGGGGCGATGGATCTCTTTGCGCGCCGGCGGGGGCCTTCCAACAATTTCTACCGATCTGCCAGCCACCTGCTGACGCCGTTCTTCCAGTCGGACAGCGTGCCGCTGGCCATCCTGCGCGACCTGCTCCTTCGCCAGGCCTGCCATACGCCGTTCGTGCGGCCGATGCTGACGGGCGTGCTGGCGGGCCTCCGTCGGGGCTGGCTGTCGGCCGAGCCGCTCGACGCCGACGGCCATTATCCGCTCTAGCTTCGCCGCGACAGGGCGGCCGCGGCCTCCGACAGGGCGACGCCTTCGCCGGCATGGCCGTCATGTGCCTCGTCCGGATGCAGGACCAGCAGCTGCCGCGCCCGGCTCGCCCGCAGGCTGCCTCGATAGTGGAACTGCTGGACGCCGTAGAGGGTGAGCCCGACCCCGTAGGTCTCGTGCCGGCGCAGGTCATAGGCATGGCCGCCGAACCGCGCTTCGAGGCGCTGCCGGCCGGACGTGGGCCGGTCGAGGTGGATCTGGTCGACGATCATGCACGAATGTTCAAGACGGTGGGAAGAGCATGCCCCATATCGGCGGCATGATCTACGAAACCAAGACCGCTCTTGTGCTGCGCAAGGAACTGGCCGCCTGGCAGGTGGCCAATGTCGCGGCCTTCCTGGCCGGCGGCCTCGCCGGCACCCATGCCCATCTGATGGGCGAGCCCTACCGCGACGGCGGTGGCCGGGTCTACACCGCGCTGATCCGTGAGCCGGTGTTCGTCTACGGGGCGACCCTGGAGGAGCTTCGGCGGACGCACCAGCGGGCGCTGTCGCGCGAGCTGGTGCCCGCCATCTACATCGAGCCGATGTTCACCACGACCAACGACGCCGACAATCGCGCGGCCGTGGCCGCGGCACCGGTCGATGCGCTGGACTTCGTCGGCATCGGCGTGCACGGGCCGCGCAAGGCGGTCGACAAGGTGGTGAACGGGCTGAAATTCCTGGCCTAGGCAGGTCGCCGCGATCGCATCAGGATCAGCGCGGACGCTGTGAGGTTGAGGCCCATGCAGACCGCCAGCGGCACGCCGTAACTGCCGGAGACGTCGCGCAGAACTCCCAGCAGGCCGGGGCCGAAGGCGTAGAGGGTCTGCATGACGGCCGTGGAGAGGGCGACGATCGCGGGGAAGCGGTCGGGGGTGAATTCCCGCTGCACGATCATCGGCGACAGGGTGATGATGTTGCCCACGGCGAGACCATAGGCGGCGCAGGCGCCGTAGACCGCGAGCGGCGTCTCGACATATTCCAGCACGGCGATGGCGCCGGCCTGCACGAGGAAGCAGACCGCCGAGGCGCGACGTGGTTCGAACCGGTCGATGACGAGCCCCAGCATGATGCGGCCGACGAGCGCCGTCACGGCGTTGATGCCGACGGCCAGGGCAGGATCGATCGCCGCTCCGCTCACGGCCGAACGGGAGATAACCAGCGGCACGAGATGTGTGAGGAAGCCGACCTGGGACGTCAGGACGAGGGCGAAGGGCGCGGCGATGCTCCAGAAATGCCACTCCCGCAGCGGCGCCAGCCGATTGAGTCGCACCGTTGTCGGCTTGGGCGAGAGCGGTCCCCTGCGAACGAACAGCAAGACGGCGCTGGCGGCCAGCACGATGCCGACGGCCACCAGCAGCCGCTCGGCCGTGGCGAAGCCCAGCGCGGGGATGGCTGCGAGCAGGACCGGCGTGACGACGAGGCCCGCGAGGGTGGCGCCGCTCAGCGCGAGATTGAGGGCGAGGCCGCGCTTGCGGTCGAACCACTGACCGACCGTGGCGGCGATCGGCGCCACGCTGGTGGCGTTCCAGCCCGGCGCCATGACGATGTAGAGCACGACCAGTTGCCAGCGTTCGGTGACCGACGGCAGCAGCATGAGGGCCGAGGTGGTGATGGCGAGGCCGGCCAGGAACACGGTGCGCGGTCCGAAGCGGCCGATCGCCTCGGCGATGCGCGGCAGCAGGAAGGCGCCCAGCACGTAGTGCCCGGTGACGACGGACGAGATGAAGCCTGTCGACCAGCCGTGCGCCCGTTGCAATTCGACGAGGTAGATCCCGTGGGCATAGAAGCCGAAACCCCAGGCGAACACGGCCGTCACGAAGCAGGCGAAGACGACGCGCCAGGCGGCTGGCGACGTGTCCGCGGCCATATTCGTTGTCATGGCCGGGACGTGCTCACGAGCGGCTGACGTGGGCCGAAACGCAGCGCCAGCCTTCCGGGCGCAGTTGCCAGTCGTCGGTGTACCAGCCGGCGCCCTTGCTGCCGTCGGGCCTGGTGTAGCTGGTCCGTGCATGGATGATGGCGAAGTTGCCCAGCAGGCGGATCTTCACGTCGTGTTCGCGAAGGTCCTTTACCGCCGAACCACGGCCGACCTGCGCCAGGAACGCCGCGCGCTCGATCAAGGTACCGTCGGGATTGGTATTGTGGAAATCGTCCGACAGATGCCGGTCGAACCAGGCGACGTCGGCGTCGCCGACCGAGCGAACGTAATGGTGATTGAGTTCCTGCAGGGTCGCGAGATGCCGGGCCGTCGGCTCGTCTGTCATGTTGGTTCCTGCCCCTGTCCGATCGGAAGAGTCCTTCACGACACGAAGAGACGCACGCCGACCGGCAGGGTGCGGGCCTTCTCGAGACCTTCCATCGTCGTGCGGTAGCCGAGCTCGATCGCCGCGTCGAAACTGGTCCAGTCGAGCAGGTCGATATGGGTCATCGGCGGAACGATCAGCAGTTCCGCGGCGGCGCGGTCCTCGGCCGCGCGCGAGGTGCTGGCGACCAGCGCTGAGCGCAGCAGGATGCGCACGATCGAGGGGATGGGCAGCGTCTCGTTGCGCTTCCAGATGAGGCGGCGGAAGAACTGCCAGGCCGACCAGGGCTCCATGACGCCCTCGCCGGCGGCCAGCGCGCCGCCGGTGTCGATGTCGACGCCGATGGTCAAGCCGCGCCCCAGCCGCTGCATGGCGCGCACCGGGAAATTGTCGATGACGCCGCCATCGACATGGACTTCGCCCGCTTCGTTGAAGGGCGGTATCACGCCGGGAATCGACACCGAGGCGCGCAGCCACCGCCACAGCCGTCCGACCGTATGGATGTCGGCCTTGGACGTCGTGAGGTTCGCGGTCATGCAATAGTAGGGGAGGATCAGATCCTCGATGTCCTTCTCACCGAAGGCCATGCGCAGCAGGCGCGTGACCCTGCGGCCGGCGAACAGCGAGATCAGCGGCACCGTGTAGTCGCTGAGCGGGTTGTTGTCGACGAAGGCGCGGCGGAAGCGCGTGTCGAGTTCCTCGTCGTTCCAGCGCGAGGCGACGCCCGCCGCGACGATGGCGCCCATGCTGGTACCGCCCACCAGGTCGATCGGCACGCCGCATTCGCGCAGCGCCTTGACCACGCCGATATGCGTAAAGGCGCGCGCGCCGCCGCCCGCCATGACGACGCCCACGGCATGGCCTGTGAGGATGCGGGCCAGCCGGTCGATGTCGGCAGGGATGTCGAGCCGGACGTGATGGTGATTGCCGTAGAGGCCGCCCGCCAGCAGCGGCGCGGTGGAGCCCGCCTTCGGTTCGTGACCCTCATGCAGCAGCACCAGCTCGCGGCGCCGGTGGAACACCGCGCCGCTCTGCGCCGTCTCGATCTCGAACGGCACCCGGGTCGGCGCGTCGTTGTCGGCATTGCGCATCACGACCAGGCAATCGGCCTGGCGCAGGCAGAGCTCGGTCCACGGCGTCAGGGTCGGGTCGGCGCGGTAGAGCACGAACGACGATTCCATCTCGCAGCGCGCGAACCATTCGGGCTCCTGGTCGAGCGATTCCGATCCCAGCATCTGCACCTGGGTGCCGATGCGGCCGAGTGCATTGGCCAGCATCACCGCGAATCGCGCCGAGGGAACGTCGGGGCCGCTCGGCAGCAGCGCAAAGGTGCGCGGCTGCCGGCGTCCCCCGCGGGCGTCCTGCGCATTGCGCGACACGACGCTGCGCATCAGCGCGGGCAGGACCTCGGGATGGTTCGAGGTGAGGGTGTGGAAGCTGGTCTGGGGCAGCCGCCAGACCTCGCTGTCGCGCAATGCCGCCACGCTGCGCGTGCGCTTGCCTTGGGACAGCAGCGACATCTCGCCGACGAGATTGCCCGGCGGGATCGCCGCGATCAGCACGGGCTCGCGGGCGTCGCCGGCCTCGTGATGACGAAAGACCCCGAGCGAGCCGCTCGTCACGACATAGACGGCGTCGGCGGGTTCGCCCTGGCGGAACAGCGGCGCGCCACCGGGCAGCACCAGCAGGGTCAGCTGGTGCTCGACGGCGGCCAGGGCGTCGGGGGCGAGATCGGCGAACAGCGGAGTCTGCTGCAGCACCTTCTGCAGCCGCAGCCGGGCGGTGTCCTCGCTCGGCACGGCGAGACTCATCCCCCGGTCATTCCCTTGAGCGCCCAGCCGATCGTCTGGTCGGCGCGGGCCCAGACCATTTCCCGCCATTTGTCGCCGGCCGGAAAGAAGCGCTCCTTCATGTCGGCCTTCAGGGCGCGACCCTGTGCCGAGCCGGGGTCGCCGCGATGATGCAGCCAGTTGTCAGCGCGCACCGCGTTCAGCACTTCCGGCACCGGATATGTGCCGTATTCGAGCGCGACCGGCGTCACCTCCGCATCGGGCAGCTCCTGCGGGAAGGCGTCGGTCATGACGCCGACGACCACCGCCGAGGTCGAGGTGCCGCCTTCCGGCGAGGTCATCTCGTCGCCGTACCAGGCCTTGGCGCGGGCGAACGACTTGGCGGCCGGCGACACCGCGCAGATCAGTTCGCCATGGCCGAATGGGCCGAGACCGGTGTGGAAATCGATGATGCCGACGCGCCTGGCCAGCGACAGCTCCTCGCGGGCGATGGCGCGGATCGTGCGATTGCTCCAGCTGGGCGTGATGCCGCCGAAGAATATCCCGTCGGGGTGCGTGTACTGGCCGCCGCTGATCGCGCTCTGCAGGCCGAAGGCGCCGTGCTTCTGGGCATAGGCCGCGAACACGCGATCGGTCTCTGCCGAACTCGCCTCGCTCCACTCGACCGGCAGCACGGCGTTCGCGATCTCCAGATAGCCGTCGTTGCGCGGATAGCCCTTGTCGTGGTCGACGAAGTTGCGGTTGAGGTCGACATTGTCCTCGGTGACGCGGCGCGTCCACGCGAAGCCATAGGGATTGAGCGCATGGATCAGCAGCGCACCCGTGCCGGGCGGCAGCTTCGCCGGCCCGCCCGAGCGCATCCAGGCGATCTCGGCGCCCGATCCGCAATGGCCCTCGACGCCATGCGTGCCGGCGATCAGCACCAGCATGTGCGCGGCATCGGCAGGACCGAAGCGCGCCGTATCGAGATAGAGCGTCTCGCCGTTCGGACCGCGCGCCTTCGGGTTCAGCCACGAACGCAGGGCCCCTCCGGCCTCGGCAGCGGCACCACAGAACTTGGCGCGCGCCTCGGCATAGGTTTCAGAGAAGCACTCGGACACTGAAAACATGCATTCCTCCGGCCGGCATCGTAGCCGGTTTGCCGCCGGGGCGGAAAGCATGTCGGACAACAATGCCTCACCCTGAGGAGCGGTCCGCAGGACCGCGTCTCGAAGGGTGGGAACGAGCACCAAGTCTGCTGCCCATCCTTCGAGACGCCGCGCTCTGCGCGGCTCCTCAGGATGAGGTCTCTAGCTGTCGTACTGCAGCAGCGTTTCGACCGGCGGCGTCAGTCTCTTGCGGCCTTCGAGGAAGGTGAGCTCGATGAGGACCGCGGTCGCGGGCACCACGGCGCCAACGGTTTCCAGCAGGTTCACGGCGGCATCCATCGTGCCGCCGGTCGCCAGCAGATCGTCGACGAGGACGACCCGGGAGCCCTTGTGCACGGCATCCTGCTGGATCTCGATCGTGTCGGTGCCGTATTCCAGCGAATAGGTATGACGCACCGTCGTGCCGGGCAGCTTGCCCTGCTTGCGCATCATCACGAAGCCGGTGCCGAGCGCGAGGGCGAGCGGCGCGGCCAGCAGGAAGCCGCGCGATTCGATTCCCGCCAGCACGTCGGGCTTGTGCGGCCGGATCAGGTCGGCCAGCCGCTCGATCGCGGTGTGCCAGGCTTTGGGATGCGCCAGCAGGGTCGAGATGTCGTAGAAGAGGATGCCCGGCTTGGGGAAGTCGGGAATCGAGCGAATGTGCTGCTTGAGGTCGAGATCCTTGGACATTCTGTCTCCTGCGATCAGCTGTAGGCCGGCGGCGGCACGAAGCCGCGATATTCCTTCTCCAGCAGCTTGGCGAACTGGATGCACTCGTAGTCGCCATACTGCCGTCCGATGATCTGCACGCCGATCGGCAGGCCTTCCTGGCTCTGGCCGATCGGGGCGGCTGTCGAGGGCAGCCAGGTGACGCCCGAGTAGCCGGCCCAGAAGATCTGGTCGACGACCGGCACCTTCTTGTTGTTCACGACGATCGTGCGCTTGTGGCGCAGGCCTGCCTGATCGTGCGGGAAGGCGGCGGTCACGGCGACCGGGCACAGCATCAGGTCGTAGTCCTGGAAGAACGCATCCCAGGCGTGCCGCATCCTGTGGCGCTTCTCGTTCAGCCCCAGCCAGGCACGATGCGATAGCGAGTTGCCCCGCTGCATCTGCGCGAAGTAGCTCATGTCGGAGGCGGGCAGGCTGGCCGCGTCCTTGACGGCCTGCTCGTAGACCGCGTCGCTCATGCGGCCCGACGTCGCCGCGCGCAGCAGCCGGATGTAGACGTCGTTCAGCTCGACCGTGTCGATCTCCGGCCGCGCCTTGTCGCTCACCTTCACCTTGTTCTTGGCCAGGAACGACGCGAGCTTCGAGATCTGCTCCTGCACCGAGTCGTCGACTTCGGCATTCGGGTCGGTCAGCAGCACCGCGACCTTGAAGTCGCGCAGCTGGGTCTTCTTCGAGCGGGGCAGGGTGAGCGTCCAGCCGCGGCCGTCGATCGCATCGGGACCGGCCATCGCGCTGAGCGCGATCTCGAGATCCTCCGCGCCGCGCGCCAGCGGACCGACCACGCCGATATCGCCGTAGGCGACGGCACCGGCCAGCGCATGGCCTTTGGGCGAGACCACGCCCCAGCTCGGCTTGTGACCCCAGACGCCGCAGTAGTGGGCGGGATTGCGGATCGAGGCGCCGATGTCGCTGCCGGCTTCGATGCCGGTGAGGCCGGCGGCCAGCGCCGCGCCCGATCCGCCCGAGGAGCCACCGGGAGTTCGGCCGAGATCCCAGGGGTTGTTGGTCGAGCCGTAGACCTCGTTGTAGCTCTGCCAGTCGGCGAGGTTCAGCGGCACGTTGGTCTTGCCGAACAGGGTGACGCCGGCATCGGTCATGCGCTGGGCGACCAGCGAGTTCTGCGCCGCGATCGTGTCCTTGAACGCCGGATCGCCCCAGGTCGTGGGCAAGCCCGCGACGTCGAAGGATTCCTTGATCGTCATCGGCACGCCGTGCAGCGGTCCCAGCTTCTTGCCGGCCCTGACCGCGCGGTCCGCCGCCTTGGCGCGCTTGCGGGCGCCTTCGATGTCGGTGGCGATGATGGCGTTCAGCTCGGGATTATAGGCCTCGACCCTCTTCAGGTAGAGGTCGAGCAGTTCGAGGCAGCCGATCTTCTTCTTCCGGACCGCAGCGGCGAGCTGCTTGGCGGTCTGGAACGGGAGGGCGAGGGACATGGGGGCACGGTTTCCGCAACGGGGATGGACGAGGTCCAAGCCCGTACCATATTGTCCGGCCCGCCGTGAAGAAACTCCCCGCCCGAACCATGCACCTCGCCATGCCGTTGGCCCTGACCTTCGTCATGACTTTCATCGTCTCCGGCATCGCCACGATCCGGGCGATGGGATTCGAGACGGGCATGACCGCCCGCTGGATGGAATCGTGGATGGCGTCCTGGATGGTCGCCTTCCCGACCATGCTGTTCCTGATGCCACTGATGCGCCGCCTGCTGTCGCGACTGATCGAGACCCGGTAGCGCTCAGCCCATCGGCTAGCGAGGACGTGGTCGCGCCCGGGCCGTGGGCTCGGCTACCAGCGGGTCGTCGGGCCAGTAATGGCGCGGATAGCGGCCCTTCAGTTCGGATTTCACGGCCTTGTAGCCGGTGGCCCAGAAGCTCGCGAGATCGCGCGTCACCTGGACCGGCCGGCGCGCCGGCGAGAGCAGGTGGATGGTGAGCGGCACCTTGCCGCCGGCGATGCGCGGTGTTTCCGTGAGGCCGAACATCTCCTGCAGGCGGACGGAGAGCGTGGGCTCATCGGGATTGGCATAGTCGATCGCCACCCTCGACCCGCTCGGCACCTCGATGTGCGACGGGACCAGCCGCTCGGCCTCGCGCTGCTTTTCCCACGGCACCAGCGCCTTCAGTGCCGCGCCGAGATCGACGCGGGCGAGATGATCCTTGCGCGACACGCCGTCGAGAGTGGGGCCGAGCCAGTCCGCCAGGGACGCGAGCAGGGCGGCGTCAGAAAGATCGGGCCAGTCCTCGCCGGCATGGCGCCGCAGGAAGCCGATGCGCTCGCGCCAGCGCCCGAGGTCCTCGCTCCACGGCAGGGCGCCGAGGCCGAGCTGGCGCACGCCGTCGAGGATGGCAGCCTGCACCTTGTCGGGATCGGGGTGGCTGAGCGGCTTGTCCTCCAGCGCGAGCGCACCCAGCCGGCGGCGCCGCCGCGCCAGCACTGCGCCGTCGCGCGCGCTCCACTGCACCAGTTGCTCGTCGACGATGCGGTCGGCGTAGAGGTCTTCGATCTCCGCGGCGGTGATCGGCGCGGCGAGGAAGATTCGCGATTCCTGCGCCGAGCCGTCGAGATCGGCGACGACCAGGAACTCCTCGTTGGCCATCGGATCGCCCTCGGGTAGCGCGGCACCACGACCGCCGGAGAGGAGATAGCGCCCGGCCGTCCCGGGGCGGCGGCGCCCGATCCTGTCGGGATAGGCCAGCGCCAGCAGCGGCCCCGTCATGGCGATGTCGGCGCGTTCCTCGCCGCCACCGCGCGGCATCAGTCGTCGGGCGGCCTCCTGGATCAGGCGCAAGGTGCCGTCGCGCCGGCCGCTCAAGGCGATGTCGACCCGGTGCCGGAGATCGGCGTCGCGCTGGCCGGGCGGCAGGCGCAGGAAATCGCGTTCGCCCAGGATCGCGGCCAGCAGCGCGGCGACCTTGCCTTGTCCCAGTTCGCGGCCCTTGAGCACGAGATGGGCGATGCGCGGATGCTGGCCGAGGCGCGCCATGGCGCGGCCATGGGCCGTGATCGCGCCGTTGCCGTCGATCGCGCCAAGATCGGCCAGCAGGGCCCGCGCCGTCGCGAGCGAGGCGGCGGGCGGCGGCGTCAGCCAGGGCAGGCTGGCGGCATCGCTCGTGCCCCAGGCGGCCAGCTCCAGCGCCAGCGGTGCCAGGTCGGCATCGAGGATCTCCGGCGGCGTGAAGGGCAGCAGCCCGCGCTGTGCCTGCTCCGGCCACAGGCGATAGCAGATGCCGGGTTCAAGACGGCCGGCGCGGCCGCGGCGCTGATCGGCCGAGGCCTGGCTGACACGCACGGTCTCGAGCCGCGTCATGCCCGAGCGCGGCGAGAATTTCGGCACGCGCATCTGGCCGCTGTCGATCACGATGCGCACGCCCTCGATGGTGAGGCTGGTCTCGGCGATCGACGTCGCCAGCACGACCTTGCGCCGGCCCGGCGGCGAGGGCGCGATGGCGCGGTCCTGGTCGGCGGGCGAGAGGTCGCCGTAGAGTGGCGCCACGTCGATGTTGGCGCCGATGCCCTGCAGCCGCTCCTCGACGCGGCGGATCTCGCCGACGCCGGGCAGGAAGACGAGCGCGCTGCCGGTTTCCTCGGCGAGCGCGCGGCGCACGGCAGCGCCGACGGCGTCCTCGATGCGGCCGGCGGACTCGCGATCGAGATAGCGCGTGTCGACGGGGAACATGCGGCCCGCGCTCTCGATGACGGGCGCGCCGCCCAGCCGGGCCGACACCGGACCGGGATCGAGCGTCGCCGACATGGCTACCACGCGCAGATCCTCGCGCAGCGCGCTCTGCGCCTCGCGCACCAGGGCGAAGGAAAGATCGGTCTCGAGTCCGCGCTCATGCAGCTCGTCGAAGATCACGCAGCCCACCGACTCGAGCGACGGGTCGTCCTGCAGCAGGCGCAGGAACAGGCCGTCGGTGACGACCTCGATGCGGGTGCGCGGTCCGACCTTGCTGTCGAACCGCACGCGATAGCCCACGGTCTCGCCGACCGCTTCGCCCAGGGCCGCCGCCATCCGTCGGGCGGCAGCGCGCGCGGCCAGCCGTCGCGGCTCCTGCATGACGATCCTGCGGCCGCCGAGCCACGGTGCATCGAGCAGCGCCAGCGGCACGCGCGTCGTCTTGCCGGCGCCGGGCGGCGCCACCAGCACGGCGGCGTTGCGCTCTTCCAGAGCGGCGCGCAGCCGCGGCAATGCCTCGTCGACGGGAAGTCGCTCCATCGTACCCTGTTAGCGCGACGGTGGATGGACGGGAAGAAGGGGCGGGTTCACTCTGGGACCCGTCAAATCGGAGGGGCATTGCAATGACCGTCGTCGTCGAGGCTCTGGACCATCTCGTCATGAACGTGCGCGACGTCGAGGTCGCGGCCGCCTGGTACCAGCGGGTGCTGGGCATGACGCGCAAAGACACCGAGCCTCGGCCCGGTCATCGCGTCACGTCGATGCATTTCGGTCGCCAGAAGATCAACCTGCGGCCTGAGACGGCCACACAGAAGCAATGGTTCACCGGCAAGACGGTGGCGCCCGGCAGCGACGACCTGTGTTTCCTCACGCAGTCGACGCCGCAGGCGGTGGCCGACCATTTCAGGAACTGCGGCGTGGTGATTGAGTTGGGCCCGAGTGAAAAGAGTGGGGCAATGGGCACGATCGTCTCGGTCTATTGCCGCGATCCCGACGGCAACCTGATCGAGGTCTCTTCGTACAAGTAGGCGCCACATGACCGCGCCGTTCGACGCCTTCGCCCGCTCGCCGCGACCGCAGACGCCGCTGCTCGATCTCGCGACCCTGTCGATCTCACGCCAGCCTGATGGCGATCGGGTAGAGTTCTCCGGTCGAGTCGACGGGATTGGTTTACCGAAGTGATCCCACGCTAGAGCAGGAACGTGTGCGTGCGGTCGAGGAAGTCGTGCATGTGCACGATCATCTGGTCTTCCTCGAGCAGGCAGACACCATAGGCCGGTGGCTCATGGCTGCCGGGGATGCGACCTTCGATGACGAAGTCGAGCGCCACCTGGTGGCTGGTCGCGCGGAGCGTCGAGAGGGGAATGCCACGCCACGCGCCCGCGATCGGCCGGTGGAGGTGGCCGAAGAACAGATGGCGGATGTTCCTGCGACCCTCGATGGCCGCGATGAAATGCTGCGGATCGAGCAGCGAGATGTCGTCCATGCGCTTCAGCCGCACCTTGAAGGGCGGATGATGGATGAAGATCATGACCGGCCTGTCGCCCAAGGCGTCGAGCGTCGCCTTCAGCCAGACGCCGCGCTTCTCGCAGAAGGTGCCCCACGGCTTGCCTGGCTCGTTGGTGTCGAGACAGACCGCCGTCACGCCCTCGCCCATGTCGAACGTGAACTGCACGAAGCCGTTCTTGTCGAACCGTGCCTGCGGGAAGGTCGCGCGGAAATTCTCGCGGTCGTCGTGATTGCCGACTAGCAGGTGGTAGGGGATCGCCAGCTTGTCGAGCTCGCGCTTCAGCGCGGCATAGGCCTCGCTCTCGCCCTTGTGGGCAAGATCGCCGGTGACGATGGCGAAGGCCGCGTCCGCATGGTTGCGATTCACGTCCGCGACGCAGAGCGCCAGCCGGTCGATGGGATTGAGGCCGTAGAGCAGGTTGCCCGGTGGCACGAAGTGGGTGTCGGTGATGTGAATGAATTTCTGCACGGCGTTACTCTGACATGAAAAGGCGGAGCAAGGGATGCCTGCTCCGCCTGCGGGGTTAACCGGTCGCGTCAACCGGTCACTTCGGCAGCAGCGCCTGCGTGTCCGACGTCATCTTCTTCAGCGCCTCGTCGGGCTTGGCGCTGCCGTTCACGACGGTCTGCAGATGGTCCTTGATCACATCGGTGATCTTCAGGCCGTTCTCGCCGGGGAAGGCATACCAGGCTGTCATGCTCGGCAGCTGGCTGATGGCGACGCGGTGGTTGGGGTTCTGGACATAGAAGTCGCCCAGCATGCTGGCGTCCTTCGCCGGCAGCGCGTTTGCCGGGAAATAGCCGGTGCCCTTGACCATGATCGTGGCGCCGACCGGGCCGGTGGCGAACTTGATGTACTCCCACGCGGCCTTCTGCTTGGCCGGGTCCTTCGACAGCATCATGGCGACATTGCCGCCGGCCGGCAGGCGCGACTCGGCGCCGGCGCCCAGCGGGAAGGTCGCGGTGCGGAGGTTGAACACGCCCTGCGACTGCTTGGTGACACCGCCCAGGCGCGAGGTCGAGTGCGCCCAGATGCCGAGGCGGCCCGACACGAAATCCTGCAGCGCGGTTGCCTGGCTCACGTCGCGCATCGTGCCGTCGCTGATCATGAGACGCAGCGTCTCGATCGCCTTCTGGCCCGGCGGCTGACCGAAGGCCACCGTCTTCTCGTCCGCCGTCAGCATCGTGCCGCCATTGGAAAAGACCAGCGCCTGCCACATCCAGTTGCCGGTGATGTCCCAGTCGAAGTGGAAGCCGGCGATCTTGTTGGCCGGATCGTTGATCTTCTTGGCCAGCGCGAAGATGCCGTCCCAGGTCTTGGGGAAGTTGTCGGGATCGCCGCCGGCCTTCTTAACCAGGTCGGCATTGAAATAGATGATCGGCGTCGAGAGCGAGAAGCCCATGCCGTACTGCTTTCCCTTGACCTGACCGAGCGTCAGCAGGGCGCCGTCATAGCCCGCCTTGGCCCAATCCTTCTCGGCGGTGATCAGCGCGTCGAGCGGCTGGGCAATGCCGCGATCGGCGAGGATGCGCTGGCGGTTGAGGCCCTGGAACGTGACGTCCGGCAGCTGGCCGGTGACGGCGTTGCGCAGCACCTGCTGCGTGGCGTCCTCGTACTCCTTGGTCGGCTGGACGAACTTGACCTTGATGTCCGGATGCGCCGCCATGAACTGCTTGGCGACCTCCTCATGCACCTCCTTGAAGATATCGGGGATCGCGTACTGGACGGTGATCTCGGTCTGTGCCGCCACGGGGCTCGCGGCGAAGGCGGCGGCGAGTGCCGCCAGGCTCAAGAATTTTCGCATGATTGTCTCCCTTCCCTGGGACCCCTAAGTCACACGCCTCCGTTGCCGTTTTCTTTCAGCCCTTCATGCCGCTGAGCGTAACTCCCTCGATGAACCGTCGCTGGGCGGCGAGGAACAGCAGGACCATCGGCGCGGTGATCACCACGGTGCCGGCCATCAACGGGCCGAAATCGCTGCCGGCCTCCTCGTTCCTGAAGAACAGCGTGCCGAGCGGCGGGGTGGCGAGGTCGCCGGTCTGGATGACGATCAAGGGCCAGAAAAAGTCGTTCCAGTGCGAGACGATGGAGATCACGCCGAAAGCCAGCATGGCGGGCATCGCGAGCGGCAGCATGATGCGCCACAGGATCTCGAACTCGCCCAGCCCGTCGATCCGGGCGGCATGCATCAGGTCGTCGGGCAGGGCCTTGAAGAACTGCCGCATCAGGAAGATGCCGAAGGCCGAGAAGACGAACGGCAGGATGAGGGCGGCATAGCTGTCCAGCAGGCCGGCCTCGTAGAGCATGACGTAGCGCGGGATGGCGGGCGCCTGGGCCGGAATCATGAGGCCGATCAGGACCATCGTGAAAAGAATGTCGCGTCCCCTGAAGCGCAGCTTGGCCAGCGCGTAGGCGGCCGGCAGGGAGACCATGAGCTGCAGGAGAAAAATGCCGCCGGTCACGATGACGCCGTTCAGCAGGTAGCGCAGCAGCGGCACCTTGGTGAAGGCCTTGCCGTAGTTCTCCGCCGCTGCCCAGTTGTTGGGCAGCAGGCTGAGCTTGGTCGAGAAGATCTCGTTGGGCGGCTTCAGCGACGTCGAAACCATCCAGACGAACGGCGCCAGCATGATCACCAGACCGGCGATCAGAAGGAGATGGCGCAGCACATGGCCCAGGATCGAGCCGCCCGGTCTCATGCGAGGGCCTTCATCCGTAGTGCGTCCTCTTCTCGCCGGCCTTCACCTGCAGGAGCGTGAGAGCCAGCACGACGACGAGGAACACCACCGTGATGGCGGCGCCATAGCCGGTGCGGAAGAAATTGAAGGCCTCGGTGTACATCGTATAGAGCAGCACCTCGGTCGACTTGTTCGGCCCGCCCTTGGTCAGCACCTCCACGGTATCGAAGACCTGGAAGGAGCGGATGCCCGACACGACGGTGACGAACAGGGTCGCCGGCCCGAGCATCGGCCAGGTGACGCAGCGGAATCGCTCCCAGGCCGAGGCCGCGCCGTCGATTTCGGCGGCCTCGTAGAGATCCGCGGGGATGGATTTGAGCCCGGCCATGAACAGCACCATGTTGAGGCCGGCCGACTGCCAGATGCCGATGCCCGCCAGGGTGAACAGCGCGCGGCTGGGGTTCTTCAGCCAGTCGCCGCCCTGGATGCCGATCTGTTCGAGCACGACGTTGATCAGCCCGACGCTGGGATGCAGAATAAACTCCCAGACCACGGCCATGGCGATCAGCGTCGAGGTCACGGGCAGGAAGTAGGCGGCGCGGTAGAAGGCGCGCCCGAACGTGGCGCCCTCGATCAGCAGGGCGAGGCCGAGCCCGAGGAACACCGAGCCGGGCACGACCACCAGGCAGTAGACGAACGTATTGCCGAACGACTTCCAGAAGACGCGATCGGTGAACAGCTGCTGGTAGTTTCCCAGGCCGATGAAGTTCATGGTCGGCGCGCCGAGTTGCCAGTCGGTCAGCGACAGAACGAACACGGCCAGCGTCGGCCCCGCGAGCAGGACGACGAACATGAGCCATGCCGGCGAGACCAGCGCTTGCGCGGCGCGCCGTTCGGCCGGCGTGGCGTCCTGGAAGGATTGCACCGTCACCGCACGCGCTTTCCCTGGGAGTCGAACTTGAGCACGCGATGGGGCAGCGGCTTCAGCCCGACGGCCTCGCCGCGCTGCGGATCGTGTTCGGAATGGGCATCGATGCGGGCGATCAATGCGGTCGCATGGCCCCGCACGTCGACGTGAACGAGGCTCTCCGAGCCCATGTGCTCGACAAGCCGGACGTGGCCCGCGAGCGCGCCGGTCTCATAGGGGGCCACGAGCTGCAGGGATTCCGGCCGCACGCCATGGAAGCCGCCCTCGACCGGGATGACGTTGATCTTCGGGCTGCCGACGAACTCCGCGACGGCCAGCGTCTCGGGATCGTCGTAGAGCTGCCGGGGCGGCGCCACCTGCTCGAGCTTGCCCGCGAGCATGACCGCGACGCGATCGGACATGGTCATCGCCTCGGCCTGGTCATGCGTCACGTAGATCATCGTGGCGCCCAGCCGGCGCTGGAGGTCGGTCAGTTCGGAGCGCATCTGCACGCGCAGCTTGGCGTCGAGGTTGGAGAGCGGCTCGTCGAGCAGGAAGGCGGCAGGATGTCGGACCATGGCGCGGCCGAGGGCGACGCGCTGTTTCTGGCCGCCGGACAGCCGGCCCGGCTTGCGGCCCAGGAGCGCACCGATGTCGAGGGCCTGTGCGGCCTCCGCCACATCCTTCGCGATGGTCCTGCGGGCGGCGGCGGTGCCCGGCAGCAGCGATCCGAGCCAGGGCAGGCGCTGCCAGACGTTCATGCGGCGCATGGAGAGCGGCAGGCCGATGTTCTCCGCCACCGTCATGTGGGGATAGAGCGCGTAGCTCTGGAAAACCATGGCGATGTCGCGATCGCGTGCCGGCAGTTCGTCGACCCGCCGGCCGCCGAGGACGATGGCGCCTGCATCATTGCGCTCCAGCCCCGCCACGATGCGCAGGAGGGTCGACTTGCCGCAGCCCGACGGCCCGAGGAGTGTCAGGAACTCGCCGTCGGCAATCTTGAGTGAAATGTCCTTCAGGACCTCGACCGGCCCGAAACTCTTTCGGACTCCGTCGATGGAAATCGTCGCCACGCGACCGTCGCTCCCCACAGCTCTCGCCGTGGCCTAGCCGACTTCTGTGACAGTATTTGTGCGCCGGCCGGCCGGCGCCGGTCGCTCGCTAGTAGAGGCCGTACTTCTTCGGCGGGCCGGGGTGGTTCACGCACAGCATCTCGGGCGAGGTGATCGGGCCCATCTTGATGCGTTCTTCCTCGCACTTTTCGTAGGTGAAGGGGCCGCCGAACACCTTGGGGCCGCCGCCGACGATGATATAGGACTTTTCGAGGTACCAGCCGGGGCCGGTATAGGCTTGGCTTGCGCCGGGACCGGTGCAGGCGCCCAGGGTCGTGGCTAGGGCGGCGGCCAGCAGAGGAGCCGAGAGCAGGGTCGTCCAGCGACCGATCGAACGTTCCGACATCAGCTCAGCCTCTCCCCCGGGGCAATGAACGCCGCCCCTCTCGGCAGGCAAATTAGGCCATGGGCGCGGCCTCTTCAATGCATCGCGGGGCGCCGTTGCCAAACTCAATCGAATTCAAGCCGATAGCGTCGCTTTCTCAGGTCGGCTCTCGCGATGCAACGAGGGCTTTCGTTTGCAGGGCCGGCCGGGCTAATAATGCCGCGATTAAGCGAACGCATCCGGGGGGATGCTGGGCCAGCTAGCGCGCCAGCAAGGTAGAATCATGGCATTGCCTGAGAAGCAGGGACTGTACGACCCACGCAACGAACACGATTCCTGCGGCGTCGGCTTCGTGGCCGACATCAAGGGCCGGAAAACGCACGCCATCGTGCGCCAGGGGCTGCAGATCCTGGTCAATCTCGACCATCGCGGCGCCGTCGGCGCCGATCCGCTGATGGGTGACGGCGCCGGCGCCATGATCCAGATTCCGGATGCGCTGCTGCGCGACTGGGCGCGCAAGGAAGGCGTCGACCTGCCGGAGCCCGGCCACTACGCCGTGGCGATGTGCTTCCTGCCGCCCGATGAGAAGGCAAGAGCGTTCGCAATCAAGCGCTTCGAGCATTTTATTAAAGTAGAAAATCAGAAGCTGGTGGGGTGGCGCGACGTGCCGACCGACCTGACGGGCCTGGGCAAGGCGGTCATCGAATCGATGCCGGTCGTCCGCATGGCGATCGTCGGCCGGGGCGCTAAAGTCGCCGACCAGGACGCGTTCGAGCGCAAGGTGCTGGCGATCCGCAAGCAGACCCAGAACCCGCTGGCCGACCTCGAGAAGAAGCACAAGCTGCCCGGCCTGTCGGACCTCTACATGCCGTCCTTCTCGTCGCGCACCGTGGTCTACAAGGGGCTGCTGCTCGCGCACCAGGTTGAGAGCTTCTACGAGGATTTGAGAAATCCTCTTTGTGAATCAGCGCTTTGCCTCGTTCACCAGAGATTCTCCACGAACACGTTCCCGTCGTGGAAGCTGGCCCACCCCTACCGCTTCATCGCCCATAACGGCGAGATCAACACGGTCCGCGGCAACGTCAACTGGATGTACGCCCGCCGCCGCACGATGGAATCCGACCTGATCGGCGCCGACCTCGACAAGATGTGGCCGATCATCCCGCACGGCCAGTCTGACACGGCCTGCCTCGACAATGCGCTCGAACTGCTGGTCGCCGGCGGCTATTCGCTGAGCCACGCCATGATGATGCTGATTCCGGAGGCCTGGGCCGGCAATCCGCTGATGGATTCCAGCCGAAAGGCCTTCTACGAATACCACGCGGCGCTGATGGAGCCGTGGGACGGCCCGGCCTCGATCGCTTTCACCGACGGCCGCCAGATCGGCGCCACGCTTGACCGCAACGGGTTGCGGCCGGCGCGCTTCCTCATCACCGAGGACGATCTCGTGGTGATGTCGTCGGAGTCCGGCGTCCTGCCGATCCCCGACGAGAAGATCGTGCGCAAGTGGCGCCTGCAGCCCGGCAAGATGCTGCTGATCGACCTGGAACAGGGCCGCATCGTCGAGGACGAGGAGCTGAAGCGAACCCTGGCCGAGGCCGAGCCCTACGAGGAGTGGCTGAAGGAGACGCAGCACAAGCTCGAGGAGCTGTCGGAGATCCCCGACGCGCCCTCGCCGGTGGCATCGAACGATCCCTCGACCCTGCTCGATCGCCAGCAGGCCTTCGGCTACACGCAGGAGGACATCCAGTTCTTCCTCGAGCCGATGGCCAGCGTGGCCGACGATCCGATCGGCTCGATGGGCACCGACACGCCCATCGCCGTGCTCTCGAAGAAGCCGAAGCTGCTCTACAACTACTTCAAGCAGAACTTCGCGCAGGTCACCAATCCGCCGATCGATCCGATCCGCGAGGAGCTGGTGATGTCGCTGGTCTCGATGATCGGCCCGCGCCCCAACCTGCTCGGCCGCCATGCCGGCATGCACAAGCGCCTCGAAGTGTCCCAGCCGGTGCTGACCAATGCCGAGCTGGAGAAGATCCGCTCGATCGAGGACCTGCTCGACGGCTCGTTCCGTACGGCCACCATCGACACGACGTGGCTCGCCTCGGAAGGCGCGGCCGGGCTCGAAGAGGCGCTGGACCGCGTCTGCGCCGAGGCGACCGACCACGTGCTGGCCGACCGCAATATCCTGATCCTGTCGGATCGCGCGCTGTCGGCCGAGCGCGTGCCGATCCCGGCGCTGCTGGCGACGGCCGCCGTTCATCACAGCCTGATCCGCCGCGGCCTGCGCACCCAGACGGGTCTGGTGGTCGAGACCGGCGAGGCGCGCGAGGTCCATCACTTCTGCTGCCTGGCGGGCTACGGCGCCGAGGCCGTGAATCCGTACCTCGCCTTCGAGACGCTCGAGGCGCTGCGTGTCCAGAACGGCCTGCCGCTCAAGCCCTACGAGGTTCAAAAGAACTTCATCAAGGCGGTCGGCAAGGGCCTGCTCAAGGTGATGTCCAAGATGGGCATCTCGACCTACCAGTCCTATTGCGGCGCGCAGATCTTCGACGCGGTGGGCCTGCATTCCGGTTTCGTCGAGAAGTACTTCACCGGCACAGCTACCACGATCGAGGGCGCGGGCTGGCAGGAGA
>JBILYJ010000368.1:0-5544 GCA_044377795.1 Reyranella sp.
CCCGGTGGCGTCATCAGCGACATCGAGGCGATCGCGCGCATTGCCGAGGATGCCGGCGTCCCGCTGCTGGTCGACAACACGCTGGCCACGCCGTGGCTCTGCAAGCCGATCGAGTACGGCGCCACCCTGGTCGTGCATTCCACCACCAAGTTCCTGAGCGGCACCGGCACGTCGATGGGCGGCGCCGTCGTCGATTCCGGCAAGTTCGACTGGTCGCGCGGCGGGAAGTTCCCGAGCCTCGCCGGCCCGGAGCCCGCCTACCACGGTCTCAATTTCTACGAGACGTTCGGCGACATGGCCTACACGTTCCACAGCCATGCCGTCGGCCTGCGCGATCTCGGCCCCACCCAGGCGCCGTTCAACGCCTGGCTCACCATGCTCGGCATGGAGACGCTGGGCCTTCGGATGGAGCGTCACTGCGCCAATGCGCTGGCCGTCGCGCAGCACCTCGAGAAGCACCCGGCCGTGGCCTGGGTGAGCTATGCCGGCCTGCCCTCCAACAAGTACAACGCGCTTGCGAAGAAGTACCTGCCCAAGGGCGCGGGCTCAGTCTTCACCTTCGGCGTCAGGGGCGGCTACGATGTCGGAGTGAAGATCGTCGACAGCGTCGAGCTCTTCTCCCACCTCGCCAACATCGGCGATGCGAAGAGCCTGATCATCCACCCCGCGTCCACCACGCACCGCCAGCTCTCCGAGGAACAGCGCGTGGCCGCAGGCGCCGGCCCGGACGTGTTGCGCCTGTCGGTCGGCATCGAAACGGTTGCAGACATCATCGCCGATCTGGATCAGGCTCTGGAAAAGGCGACGCGCTCCTAGCCCGTCGCCCCTCCGCCGGGGAACACGGCGAGGCAGGAGGATGGAATGCTCAGCAAGGCGGACAACGAGTTTCTCACCCGTGCCGGCAAGGGCACGCCAATGGGCGAGATGCTGCGGCGGTTCTGGATGCCGGCGCTGCTCTGCGAGGAATTGCCCGAGCGGGACGGGCCGCCGAAGAAGATCCGCATCCTGGGCGAAGACCTGCTGGCCTTCCGCCAGACCGACGGACGAGTGGGCATCGTCGAGCCGCACTGTCCGCACCGTGGCGCCAATCTCTATTTCGGCCGCAACGAGGAGTGCGGCATACGTTGCGCCTTCCACGGCTGGAAGTTCGACATCGACGGCAACTGCGTCGACCTGCCGACCTCGCCGCCGGAATCCACCTACAAGGACACGATCAAGCTTCTCGCCTATCCGACACGCGAATGGGCCGACATGGTCTGGGTCTATATGGGCCCGCGCGATACGATGCCCGAACTGCCGCAGCTCGAGCTGGGACTCGTCCCCGCAGCGCACCGCTACGTTTCGAAGAAGAGGCAGGACTGCAACTGGGTGCAGAGCCTGGAGGGCGCCATCGACACCGCGCACTTCTCCTTTCTGCACGCGATCCCGACCAAGGACGAGGCGACGCGGCTCGACATCCTGCGCAAGACCTCGGCGATCGGACAGGAAGGCGGCCTCGCCGACCGCAGCCGCTGGGTGACCGACGATCCGCGCCCCAAGTTCAGAATCCAGGGCCACGAGGCCGGGCTGGTCATCGCCGCCGGCCGCAAGACCGACACGACCGACGTGTACTGGCGCATCGCGCAGTATCTCGCGCCCAACCACGCGCTGGTGCCGGTCGCCTTCCCCGGCGAGGTCTATCACGGGCAGACCTGGGTGCCGGTCGATGACACGAGCTGCTGGATCTACACCTACAGCTGGGTGCCCGACCGGCCGCTCACCAACGCCGAGCGCACCAAGTACGCGTCGGGCCTCAGTCTCCACGCCGAGATCGACGAGCACTACGTGCCGAGGCGGAACATGCACAACGACTACATGATCGATCGCGAACTGCAGAAGACGCTGAGCTACACCGGCATCAGCGGCGTCTCCGACCAGGATGCGGCGATCCAGGACAGCCAGGGCGCCATCCAGGACCGCACAGCCGAGCATCTCGGCCCGACGGACGTCGGCATCATCGAGTTCCGCAAGCTGGTGATGGCGGCCGCCCGCGCGCTCCAGCAGGGCGAGCCGCCCCGCGCGGCCGCCGCCTCGACACGCTATGCCGTGCGGGCTGGCGGATGGATCGCGGCGGCGGAGAAGGATCTCACGACGGTGATGACGGAACGCTTCGGGCACCGGCACGGTTATGTCGGCGGCGAATACGGGCTCCCGGAATAGAGGGTTAGACCGGCGCGAAGTGCTGCATTATCGTCCGCGGCGATATCGGTTTGGGGAGAATTTTAAGTGACCATCAAGATTTACGGACCGACGGCCTCACGTGCGGCGCGCGCCCTCTGGATCGCGCATGAACTCGGCATTCCGTACGAGCACATCGCCGTCGAGATGAAGGATCTCAAGAATCCCGACTATCTCAAGGTCAATCCGAACGGCAAGGTGCCGGCGCTGGTGGACGGCGAATTCAAGCTCTTCGAGTCGATGGCGATCAACCTTTACCTCGCCGCCAAGCACGGCAAGGACGGCTTCATGCCGGCGGGTCTCGAGGACCAGGCCCTGTGCAACCAGTGGAGCTTCTGGGGCATGACCGAGCTCGAGAAGCCGCTGCTGACGATCCTGATCGACATGTTCATGACCGCACCCGACAAGCGCAAGCCGGAGGCCGTCGCCGAGGCACAGAAAGCGCTGCCCAAGCCGCTGGCGGTGCTCAACGGCGTCCTTGAAGGCCGTGACTACCTGCTGGGCTCGACCTTCACCGTCGCCGACCTGAACCTGGCCTCGATCATGAGCTGGGCCAAGCCGATCAAGGCCGACTTCAGCCAGGTCCCGAACGTCAATGCCTGGCTCGATCGCTGCCTGTCGCGCCCCTCCTACAAGGCGGCACGCGGCGCGAAATAGCCGCTGCTACTCTGCGGGTGCGCCCCGCGGTGCCGGCAACGAGGCATCGCGCTCGTTGCCGGGCAGCAGCAGTGCCACCAGCGTGATCACAACCGAGGTGGCGGCGAGGCCGAGGAACAGCAGTTCGAGGCTTCCCGTCGTCTCGCGCACCCAGGCAATCAACAGGATGGCCAGCGGCCCCGCCCCGAAGGCCACGACGAACTTCGCGCCGAAGCCCAGCCCGTGATAGCGGCTGGGCGTGTAGCGGGCGATCAGGATGTTTTCGATCGGGCCCGCCGCCGCACTCAGGACCGCCGATCCGATCGCGCCCAGCAGCGCCACGTAGCCGTTGCCCATGGCCAGCGCCAGCATGGCGATCACCTGCAGCGCCGAGGCTACGACATAGGTCGCCTTCAGCGGATAACGGTCGATGATGCGCCGGCCCATCGCATACTGGGCCACGCCCGACACGACGTAGATCATCGACGTGGCCAGGCCGACCCACAGTACAATCTGGGTTGCGACGCCCCATGAGGCCAGCCCGTCGCGCAGCGCCGAAATCTCGGGCGCGAGCTTCACCTCGAAGACCATCGCCGCACCGAACATCAACGCCTGCCAGATGACGCCTCCCAGCGCCATGGTGACGGAGAGCACCGAGAAGACCCGCCAGAAGTCGCGGCGGCCCACCTGGCTGCCCTTGGCCTGCGGCATCGGCCGGTCGCCGACCTTGCCCTGGCGGATCTGGATCCAGAGGACGACGCCGACAACCAGGCAGACGAGGCCGGGGACGATGAAGGCCGCGCGCCACGAGGCCAGCGTGATCAGCACGCCGGGCACGATACCGTAGAGCGCCAGGCCCGCACTCCCCCACAGGCCGTTCACGCCCATGGCATGGCCCTGCTCCCGGGCCGTACGGATGACCCAGCCGATGCCGACCGAGTGGTAGAAGGCACCGAAGGCACCGATGCCGCACAGGGCCAGCGACAGCGCCAGCGTGTCCCCGGTCGGCACCAGGCCGCAGGCGATCGACGACAGGCCGAGGCCGAGGAACATCACGACCATCATGGCCGGCGCCCCGAACCTGTCCGAGGCCCAGCCGGCGGGCAGCGACACGACGCCCAGCAGGATCGTGGCCGGCGCGTAGAGACGCAGCAGGTCCTCGGCCGGCAGGTTCCAGGAAACCGCCAGGGTCAGCACGATGACGGCATAGAAGGCCGTCATCATGTGCATCAGCGCGTGGCCGATGGAGGAGAAGAGCAGGACGCGCCTGCCGGGATCGATCATGCAGCCTGTATCCTTTGTCGCCCCGTTCCCTGCAAGCGCGGCTTGCGGCAATGCTGCCATTCGCGCTAAAGCCCCCGTGCCGCGGGCCTACCGGCCGGCGGCACCGGTCGGGGCGTAGCGCAGCCTGGTAGCGCATCAGTCTGGGGGACTGGGGGTCGCAGGTTCAAATCCTGTCGCCCCGACCAATTAACTCCCCTGCCATACGTCGTCATGAACCCGCGTCGCGCGCTCGCTTTCATCTTCTGCAAGATGGCGCTCGAAGTGCTGGCGCTCGGGGTCATGATCCCGGTGCTGCCCAGGATCGTGCTGGGTTTCATGGATGCCGACACGGCCGGCGCCACCGAGATGTTTGGCGTGTTCGCCACGGTCTGGGCCCTCGTGCAGTTCCTGTGTTCGCCCCTCCTCGGCGCGCTGTCGGACCGCTACGGCCGCCGCCCGGTCATCCTGATCTCCTGCATGGGCCTCGGCCTCGACTATATCTTCATGGCGCTGGCGCCCACGCTCCTGCTGCTGTTCCTCGGCCGCGTGGTTTCAGGCATCACCTCGGCCACGATCGGCACGTCCTTCGCCTACATCGCGGACGTGACCAAGCCCCAGGAACCGGGCCAAGGCCTTTGGTCTGGTCGGCACGGCGTTCGGGCTCGGCTCCCTGGTCGGTCCCGCGATCGGCGGCCTGCTGGGTGGTCTGGATCCGCGCCTGCCCTTCTGGGTCTCAGCCGCGGCCTGTCTCGCCAATGCGGCGTTCGGGTGGTTCGTGCTACCCGAATCGCTGCCGCCGGAAAGCGTATGGCTTTCTCGTGGAAGCGTGCCAACCCGGTCGGGTCGCTGAAGCTCCTGGCCTCGCAGCGCCAGTTACTCGGCCTCGCGTCTGTCGACTTCCTCGGCAACTTCGCCCACCAGTTCCTGCCAGCTGTGTTCGTGCTCTATGCCGGACATCGCTACGGATAGGGGGAAACCACTGTGGGCCTGACCCTTGCCTTCGTGGGCGTCTGCACCGCCGTCGTGCAGGGACTCCTGATCGGTCCGATCATCAGGCGCATCGGTGCTCGCGGGGCCGTGGTTGGCAGCCTGCTTGCCGGCACGACCGGCATGTCGATCTATGGGCTGGCCGCCACCAGACCCTGGTTCTGGGCCGGCGTTCCGGTGATGGCCTTGTGGGGCGTGGCCGGTCCGGCCTTGCAGAACATGATGACCCGTCATGTCGGCGGCTCGGAGCAGGGTCAGCTCCAAGGCGCCACCTCGGCCTCGCGCAGCGTCGCGGGCCTGATCGTGCCCGGCATCTTCGCCGTCTTGATTGCCGGGACGATCGACACCGTACCCGGTGCGGCCTTCCTCCTGGCCAGCGGGCTGCTGGCAGCAGCAGCCCTCACCACATGGTTCGTTACGGCGCGGACGCGACCTGCCGCC
>JBILYJ010000033.1:0-21186 GCA_044377795.1 Reyranella sp.
TCACGGCGCCGCGCCGTTCGCCGAGTTGATCCCGGAGGTCGTTGTAGACCTCGCGGCTGATGATGCCCTCGTGCAGCCGGCGGACATACTCTGCCGCCTCGAAACGGATGGCGGCCCGCTCCAGCTGGCGCTGCTGCACAGACTCCGAGTAGCCGGGATACTGCAGCGAGAGCGCCCGGAGCGCGCCTTCAACGCCCAGCTGACGGTTGGCGATCAGGGCGGCAAGGCGCTCTTCGGCGTCGTGTTCCAGGAGGTCGGCGATCGAGTTCGCATTGAACAGCGCGAGCTCACCCAACACGCTGAGCGACACCATCAGGATCTCGAAACGATCGGCCAGCCGATCGGTCAGCATGCGCTCGAAACCGAAGCGCCGGTGCAGCCACAGCGCGACGCGAAAGCCATAGTCAGGTTTCGAGATCTCCGCGAGCCACTCCTCGTAACCCTCGACGCCCTTGTCGCGGACCGTGTCGATCAGGCGGTCGGCGTTTGCCGCCAGGATGGCCACCATGCGGCGCGACAGGATCTGCTGCTGGAACTGCTCCAGATAGAGTTCCTTCTCGCGCGTGCAGAGCGTCACCAGGCCGATCTTGACGCGCTCGTCGAGATCCAGCGCCAGGTCCGGCGGGACCGGTTCCACGGCAGCGTCACCCGCCGAGGCCGGGTCGACGGCAAAACCGCTGGTGCGTTCATTGTGCTGGCGGATGATCTGCCGGAGATGCCGGTCGACGTTGATGCGCGAGAGCGCGAGCACCCGGTCGCGCAGAGCCAGTTCGAGGCGGCTGAGCTTGTCGAGGCCGAACAGATGCATCACGAGCCCGAGCGTCGTTGCATTCACGAACAGGGTGAACAGCACGAACAGGACGGCCGAGATGGCGATGAAGTCGCGGGTCGCTTCGGGGAGCTGCAGGTTGCCGGCGGCCACCATGGCCAGAACGATCGTCACCGCGCCGCGCAGGCCGCCCCAGACCAGGATGGCCTTGTAGCGGCGGTTCACCGGCTGGACGAGCTTGAACGTCTCGAGCACCGGCAGCATGCCGAACACGACCAGCGCACGCGCCGAGAAGGCGCCGACTGCGACGGCCAAGACCCCCCAGATGTACAGCCAGCTGATCTTCAGTAGCACGTCGGCCGCGACCATCGATGCCAACACGAAGATGAGGCAGTTCGCCCAGAATTCGAGCTGGGCCCAGACTTGGCGCAACGCCGTCCACTGCCGGGGATGCAGATGCGTGGGTCCGTAGGCAGCCACGGTCAGTGCGGCCATGACGACGGAGACCACCCCGGAAACGTGGAGATAGCGATCGGCGACGATGAAACTGAGATAGGTGAGGCTCACCGTGACCGAGGCGATGGCGGCGTCGGACTCGCCCAGCCGCGGAAGGATCATCATGGCCACCCGTGCCATGGCGAACCCTAGTATCAAGCCGCCGACGAATTCACGCAGGAACACACCCACCGCAGACGTCGGATCCGCGGGCATGGCGGAATCGCCCGATGCGCGCGCCACCAGGATGCCCATGAACAGGCCGAAGGCCGCGATCGCCACCGCGTCATTGAGCAGAGACTCGCCCTCGGCCAGGATCGACAGCCTCTTGGGGGCGCCAACGTCCCGGAAGATGCCGATGACCGCCGCAGGATCGGTCGTCGAGACGACGGCGCCGAGCAGGAGGCAGACGACGATGTCGATGCCGGTGGCAAAATGGACAACCCCCGCAACGCAGGCGATGCAGACGAGCACGGCAACGACCGCCAGCAGCAGCACGGCGTGGATCTCGTCCATCAGGCGCCGGACGTCGATCGTCAGGCCGGCGGTAAACAGCAGCGGCGGAAGAAAAAGCGGCAGGAACACCTCGGTCCCGACCGCGAGTTTGTCGAGGCCGACGAAAGCGTCCGAAAGGACCCCGAGGTTGATGCCGCGGCTGATGATCCACGACCCGACAAAGCCCATGCCCATGCCGGCAATCGCCAGCAGCACGGTGTGCGGCAGCCGGAAGCGCTCGGCGAGGGGCACCAGCACGCTCACGACGGTGAGGACGATCGCAATCGCCAGCAGGGCGTAGAGAGTATCTGTCACCTTGTCTGAACACCTTTTCCTCGGGCCGTGTCGACCCGGTACGCTGCACGCCTTATAACCTTGGAAATGGCCCGCTTGGCAGTCCTGATTCACGGCATGTGGGGAACAGCCGGCGTGTGGCATCATTGGCGCCCGTTCCTTGAGGAGCGCGGGTGGCAAACGACTGCACACTCGCTGAGACACCATGACGTGCCGCCGGATCTACCTCCCGCCGCACTCGGCGAGACCAGCCTGCTCGACTATGTCGCCGATCTGGAGAAGACGATCGTGGCTCTGCCCGAGAAGCCGGTGGTGATCGGCCATTCGATGGGCGGGTTGCTGGCGCTGCTGTTGTGCGCCAGGGGCCTCGCGCGGGCGGGCGTCCTGCTCACCCCTGCTCCACCGTCGAGCATCCTCGCGATCAGGCCCTCCAACCTGCTGGCCTTCGCCCGGATCCAGGCACGCTGGGGCTGGTGGCGAAAGCCGCACAGGGCGACTCTCGGCGAGGCGCTTTCCTACACTTTCAATACCGCAGACCGCGCGATGGGTGTGAAAGAGCATTCGGCATTCGTTCACGAATCGGGACGGGCGCTCCTGGAAATCGGCTTGCCGTGGCTCGACCGAACCAAGGCAGCGGCGGTCGATCCGCGGCGCGTGACCGTCCCTCTCCTCTTCGTTGCCGCTGAAAAGGACAGGCTCGTGCCCTCCGGCGTAGTACGCCGCACCGCGAAGCGGTTCGACCATGTCTCGGACTATGTCCAATTTGACGGACAGGGCCACTGGGTCCTAGGTCAGCCGGGCTGGGAGCGCGTTGCCGATCACGCCGAGGCCTGGCTCACAGGCAAGGCGCCCTGAATGCCGGTCATGGACTTCCCCGAATTCAAGACGCTGCTCGTGCGCGACGGCCGGTTGATGGCACTCGATCTCGGCAGCAAGACCATCGGCATCGCGACATCCGACGTAATGCGCATGCTCGCGACACCCCTCACGACCTTGAAGCGCACGAAGCTGGCGGCCGATCTCGGCGCCCTCGCCGACCTCTCGCGCAAGCACGAGGTCAAGGCTCTGGTGGTCGGCCTGCCCCTCAACATGGACGGCACCGAAGGTCCTCGCTGCCAGTCGGTGCGTCAGTTCTTGACGAACATTCAGAACCATGGTGCGCCGGCGCTCGCCGCCCTGCCCATCGTCTTCCAGGACGAGCGACTGAGCACCGCAGCGGTGACGCGCGGCATGATCGACGACTACGACATGACACGCGCCAAGCGCGCAGAACGTGTCGATGCCGCCGCGGCGGCCTGGATCCTCGAAAGCGTGATCGCGCGTTTGCGTCAACCTTGATCGCTTACGGCGGGTACGCCCTGGATCAAGCTGTTCGACGAAGTCTGCACGACGAACGCATGCTTTCACACTTTGCAACCATGTTGATGCTTTCACACTTTGCAACCATGTTGCGCTATCGCAGCTTCGCGCGTAGTTCAGTTGTGACTTACATGAACGACGAGGATTGGCAGCATGAAGATCAAGTCGATGGCCTTTGATGACTTGGTGGTGATGCGGGCGCAGATCGATGCCGAGATCGAGACGCGCATTTCAAAGCAGCGCATGAAGTTGATCGAAGCTATTGCCGAACTTCGTGGAACGATCCCCGCGAAGGGCAACTCGGAGCGCCGCGGCAAATCGCATCCTCTCAAGGGAAGGGAATTGCCGCCGCTCTATCGCAATCCGAAGAATGCCGAGGAAACATGGGCCGGTCGCGGCAATCGCCCGAGATGGCTCACGGCCGCGATCAAAGGCGGAAAAAAGCTGGAAAGCTTCCTGATCAAGTAGAGCCGAAGTTATAACCCGCGTCGCCGCGTCTAATGCGCCTTAAGGGCAGAGCGGCGCCGGCGAACGGCGCGCCAGCGGCTCGGCGTCGAGCGAGCGGAGAAAGGCCACGAGATCGGCGCTCTGCTCCACCGTCAGGCCGAGCGGCCGCACCAGCGGGATGCCGTCGCTGTGAAGGCGATCGGGACTAACCTCGGAATAGTGCCTTATGACGTCTTCAAGCGTCGCGAGGCTGCCATTGTGCATGTAGGGGCCGCCGCGTCCCACCTGGCGCAGGCCCGGGACTCGAAACTCCCCGAAGTTCGTATGCTGGCGCTGGACATGCCGCGTGCGCCGGGTGTTGCTGCCGGACGCATCGTCGTTGTACTTGCCCAGCAGGTTGAAGGGGCTTGTCGCCAGTCGGCCCAGTCCGCCGTGTCGGCCAGGGTCGACCTCGCCCGGTCGCACGAAGAACGGGATTCCGATGTCGGCGAACTCGCCGCTCGTGAAGCGGGGCCCGAGATGGCAGAGGTTGCAGTTGGCCTTGCCGACGAACAGTTTCAGGCCGCGTTGCGCCGCAAGCGGATAGCGTGACGCACTTTCGCGATCGCCGGCCACCAAAGCGTCGCGGAAATCATCGAAGGGTGTTCGCGGGCTGACCAGTGTCGCCTGGAACGCCGCCAATGCCTTGGCCGTATCGACCAGCAGGCGCTCGTCATCGGTGCCGGGCGTCTTGCCAAATGCTCTTTCATAACCGCAGGCGAACGCGGCATCGCTTCGCAGCAATTCGCCGGCTCGTGTCGGGCCGCCGTTCATCTCTCGGGGATCGAGCAACGGACGGATGCTCTGGGCCCACAGCGAGTCGCCGGCCCCGTCCCAGCCGAACCAGTGAAGATATCCGATGTTCCACAGCGACGGCGTGCGGCGATCGAGTTCGACTGCGCCGCGCGCTTTGGCGAGACCGTCGCTCCATTCGCGCCCGGCCTGATGGCACGTGGCGCAGCTCATCCGTCCATCTCCCGACAGGCGCGGCTCGTTGAACAGATGCTCGCCCAGAGCGATGCCGGCCGCCGTGTCGGACACTTTGTTGGAGGAATCTCGCGCCGGCGGCGGCGGCCAGGGGCCGTGCTGACCGATGGCCCGGACTTCCTCGGGCGACCAGTCGAGCAGATGCTGCGCGCGGACGCCGACGGCCCCTGCCGCCAGCAACGAAACCAGCAGCAGCAGGCGGATCACTTGAGGATGATGTCGTGCGTCAGGCGCTCGCTGTCGTCGCCCGCACGCACATCGAAGGTGATCTCCCAACGGCCGGGCATGTGGAACAGCAGGCCCTCTGCCCTGAAGCGACCGTCACCCTTCGCTACGATGGCGGCACGGTAGTTCATGCCGTGTCGATGCTCGGGCATGTTGGCATCCACGGCCAGCAGCTCGGCTGGACCGCCACGCCTGGTGCAGACATTGACGACCAGGGCAAACGGCTCGCTTACTTCGATGCGCAGCGGATCGGTCCGGAACGCCATCAGGTAATGATCGGAGAAGACGACCCATCCGGTCCCGCGTCCCAGGTCGAGCGCACAGTCGGCCCAGGCCGGCGTCGCCAGAAGAACTCCCAGCAACGCCGCAGCCAGCCTCACGGCGCGCCTCCGAACAGCCGGTCCCCGTTCTCGTACGCGATCTTGCGCGCGACGTCCGGCGGCAGGTCCGAAAGCCATTGCCGCGACCAGCGCGCGTTCTCGATCACATAGTGCCAGCGTTCCGGCGTGAAGGTATCGCTGCCCAGCACGAAGCGGTCGGGGAACTCGATGAAGAGTTCACGCCAGCCCGGCGCCACCTTGCCGTTCGAGACGTGCGCGGTGAGGAAGGCGAGATCGCACCACAGGGTCGGATACCGGCGCAGCATCTCGCGCACCTTCTCCGGCCGTTCGAAGCCCGAATGCGCCCACAGGACCTTGGCGTCCGGGTCCTGCTGGAAATGCCGCGTCACGGCATCGGCATCCGAATGCGAATGCAGGAAGAGTCCGTACTGCTTCGCCAACTCCACGACGCGGCGCACGTTGGGTAGGTCGGCATCGGCGCCGTAGATGTGGAACTCGCCGATCGCCCTGTACCTGCGCTTCGACAGCAGCTCCTCGATATACGGGATCACCGTCGGATCCTTCGCCCAGGTCGAGATCTCGCCGCGCGAACGATAGGGCCGCAACTCGGGCACGATCATGCCCGGCGCCACGTCCTGCAGCATCTTGGTGCCCTCGTTGTTCGAGCTCGACACCATCGCGCGCTTGATGCCTGCCTTCTTCAGGATTTCGACCACTTCGTTGGGCGGCACCACAGACCAGGCATCGTGGCTGTAGTGCATGTGCGCATCGAAGATCGGCAGCTCGTCGGCGGCCCGTGCGACGGAGACGCCCGCGGCAACCACCAGGAAAAGCACGAGGGAGAAGAGGCGCATCTTTGATCCTTCAGCGGCCGGTCTTCGGCGGGCAGGCGTAGTTGAAGCTAATCGAGATGCGTTCGCCGGAGAAGTGCGCGGGCGGCACCTCGTGGCGCAACCAGCTCTCGAACAGCACCAGATCGCCGTCACGCGCCGCCACGCTGACAAAGGCGCGATAGGCCTCCGGCGCATCGGTGCGACGGGGCGGCGCGGCCATCTGGAAGGCCAGCCGCGGATCCTCGAACTTGATCGCGCCCGCCCCCTTCGGCACCGACACGTAATACGTCCCGCTGACGAAGGAGGTCGGATGGATGTGCATGGAGTGGACCGTGCCGGCCGGCATGAGGTTGGCCCAGCAGTCGGTCATGGCGAGCGTCCGGCCGGCCAGATCGTAATGCAGGTCGCGCGCGAAGCTCTTCACGTGCGGGTCGATGCGGCGGCGCAGCCGGTCGAACAGCGAGGAGACGAGGTGCAGACGGTCGAGTGAACCGTAGGACGTATAGCCGCCGAGATAGTTCTTGGCCGACCACCGCTGTCCCGCCGCATCCGACGCCGCGAGCGACTGGCACTCGTCGGCGAGATCCTGGTTGAAGCGCCGCCAGCGCCGGTCGACGAGCGACTCGCGGTAGACAAGGGTCGGAAAAAGGGCACGGCTCGTCATGGAGCGATTATCGATGATGCCGGCTTCACGTGCTATGATTTCCGCATGCTGACCGATCATCAAATCGAGACCTACCGCCGCGACGGCTATCTCGTGATCCCGCGCCTGATCGAGGGTGCACAGCTCGCGGAGCTTCGCTCCCTGACCGACCAGCTGGTCGCCGACGCGCGCGGCGTGTCGGCCAATGACGAACTCTACGATCTGGAGCCCAGCCACAGCGCCATGATGCCGAGGGTGCGCCGGCTGAAGCCCGCCATCTTCAAGCGCCATGCCTTCTTCCGCGACCTTGCCCGCGACCCGAAGATCACGTCCCTGCTCGCCCAGCTCATCGGCCCTGCCATCCGCCTGCATGGCGGCAAGCTCAACATGAAGTCGGCGGGTTATGGCTCGCCGGTCGAGTGGCACCAGGACTGGGCCTTCTATCCGCACAGCAACGACGACGTGCTGGCGACCGGCATCTATCTCGACGATTGCGACGAGGCAAACGGGCCTCTCATGGTGGTGCCGGGCACGCATCACGGTCCGGTCCACAATCACCATGCCGACGGCCGCTTCTGCGGCGCATTCGATCCCGAGACGAGCGGCGTCGACGTTGGCAAGGCGGTCCCTCTCATGGGTCCGGCGGGATCTATGACCATCCATCATGCGCGGCTGGTCCACGGCTCGGCGCTCAACCGATCCAATCGCCAGCGCCGGCTCCTGCTGCACGAATATGCCGCTGCCGATGCCTGGCCGCTGATGGGTGTGGCCGACTTCGACGAGTTCAACGGCCGCATGGTGCTGGGCGAGCCGACGATCGAGCCGCGCGTGCGGCCGGCGCCGGTCCGCATGCCCCTGCCACCGGCCGATCACCAGGGCTCAATCTACGAGAACCAGCGCGGCTCGGGTCGGCGTTTTTTTGCCACCTACGAGGAGCAGCCCACCCTTGCCGGCTAGGACCGCCCGCCCATGATCACGCGGCGGCAGGCACTCGCCGCCTCCGGCCTGCTGCTCGCCGCGCCGCGTGCGCACGCCCAAAGTGTTCAATGGACTGACCGGCTCGGCACTTACTCGGGTGCCGCCCGCTTCTATCGCTCGATCCCGCTGGAAGACATTTTCCCACCACCCACGTCGCCGCGACAGGAATACGGCGACGCGTCACCCTTCGCGGTTCAGTTCGCGGTGCGCAGCGTCGATGACAGGCCGGCCGTCTGGCTTCGCATCGATGGCGGGCCGATGCAGACGGACGAGGTCGGCGAAACGATGTTCTTCGGCCCGGTGACGAACGGTGTGGCCTCGCTGCGTTCGGCCGATGCGCGCGCGATGCCGCGTTCGGCGAGCCTGACGGTACGGCCGAACCAGCTCGGGACGTCGGCGCTGTTCAGCCATGCCGATGGGAGCTTCTGGCGACGTTACTTCACCGCCACCCTCACGTCGGCCGGCGCCGACGTGATTCTCTGGGTCTTCGACGCCACGGGCACGCGGGCCCGCACGTGGCGCGGCTCCACTGTCCGTCGAGCCTGAGGCTCAGTTCGGCCGCGGTCCGACGTAAGACGACTGGGGCCGGATCAGGCGCCCGCCCTTCTCCTGCTCGAAGACGTGCGCACACCAGCCCGCCGTGCGACCGACGGCGAACAAGGCGGTGAACGCACTGCGCGGGATATCGAGCGCTTCCAGTAGGAGTGCTGTGTAGTATTCGACGTTGGTGTCGAGCCGCTGCTTCGGCTTGTACTTGCGCAAGGAGGCGATGGCGCTGCGTTCGACCTCGACCGCGAAGCCCAGCCGACCCGCCGTCTGCGGCAGCGTCGCCACGGCGTTCTTCAGCACGTCCGCCCGGGGATCGCGCTTATTGTAGACGCGATGGCCGAAACCCATCAGGCGCGTGCCCCTGGCGAAGGCATCGTCCAGCCATGCCTCGGCGCGCTCGGGCGATCCGATCTCGTCGAACATGTCGAGCACGGGACCGGGCGCACCGCCGTGCAAGGGGCCCTTCAACGCACACAGTGCGGCCAGCACGGACGATATCAAGCCGGCACGGGTCGACGCGACGACCCTCGCCGTGAAGGTCGAGGCGTTGAAGCCGTGGTCGGTGACCGTCGCGAGATAGGTGTCGAGCCCCTTCTCGAAGGCTTCATCGGCACGCTTGCCGCGGATCATGCGCAGAAGATCCTGCGCCGTCGTGAGCGTCGGATCGGGCGCCAGGGTCGGCTTGGAGTCGGCCGTCCGCAGCAGCGCCGCCAGGAAGACCGGGAGCGCGCCGCAGACCAGGTAGTGGTGCGGCATGGGATCGGAATCCGGCAGCATGCCGAGGCCGACACGCAGCCCCTCCACCGGGTTGAGGCCCGTGGTGGCCGTGAGCAGCTTCGGCACGTCTGTGAAGGCGCGCACGCGTGCCGCCGCCAGTCCCGCGCGGACCGCAGCCTCGTCGCCGCCGCCCTCGGCAAAGTCTTTCCAGAGGAGCGCGGCGACGCCCTCGAAGCCACGTGTGCGGGCGAGGTCCTCGATCGCCTGTCCGCGGACGATCAGCCGGCCGGCCTCCCCGTCCACCTCGCTCATAACCGTATCGGCCACGATCACGCCGTCGAGCCCGCTGTCCACCCGTGTCTGCAGCATCGCAAATCCCCTTGCTGTTTCGGGCCCTACATTCGATCCAGCCAATATATTGTCAATATTGACTGAACTAATACATAATAAGAAATGGCAATCGAATGGCTCACCTCCAAGGAAGCGGCGCGGCGCCTGGGCGTTTCGGCCGCAACGCTCTACGCCTATGTGAGCCGCGGCCTGCTGCGCTCGGAAGCCACAAATGGCCAGCGTGAGCGGCGTTACAGGGCCGACGACGTCGCGCAGCTCAGGCGTCGCCGCGACGTTGGCCGCAAGGCCGAATCGATCGCCGCCAGTGCGCTCGACTTCGGCACGCCCGTTCTGGAGTCTTCGCTCACGCTGATCGAGAACGGCCGCCTCTTCTATCGCGGCCAGGACGCGGCTCGGCTGGCGCGCAACAGCTCCGTGGAACAGGTCGCGCAACTTCTCTGGGACTGCGACGACCGGCCCTTCGCCGCACGCAACCTCCCGCCCCTGTCCGCCGCCCTGCGCAGCGCTTGGCAGGCCGCCTCGGCTCTTCCCCCCGTCGATGCCTGCCTCGTGCTGCTGCCGGCCGCGTCCCGCTGGGACCATCCGAGCTGGGTCGAGGATCGCCCCGCCATGCTCGATACAGGCGCTCGCATCGTGCGGCTGCTCGCGGCCGCAGTAACCGGCCAACCGCTCTCCGACCGGCCAATCCACGAGCAGGTGGCCACGGCCTGGAACGTCCCGCTCGAGCACACGCCACTGATCCGTGCCGCGCTCGTCCTCTCCGCCGACCACGAGTTCAACGCCTCTGCCTTTGCCGCGCGTGTCGTGGCCTCGACCGGCGCCAATCTCTACGCCTCCACGATGGCGGGACTGGTGGCGATCAACGGCCCGCGTCACGGTGGACTGACGCGCCGCGTGGCAGGCCTCCTCGCCGATCTTGCGCAAGTGCCCGACATCGACGCCGAGATCGCGCGCCGGGTGAGCGGGCGAATCTACATTCCGGGGTTCGGCCACCAGCTCTATCCGGACGGCGACGTGCGCGCGCTTGTCCTCTTCGAGATGATGCGCGAGATCGTCCCCGGCTCTGCAGAGCTGGCTTTCGCCCAGCGCGTGGCAAGCGCCGTCGAGCAGCAGATCGACCGCAAGCCGACCGTCGATTTCGCGACGGTGACCCTCGCGCGCGTTCTCGGCCTGCCGAAGGATTCTGCCTTGGCCCTGTTCCTCCTCGGACGCACCGTCGGATGGATCGCCCATGCCATCGAGCAAGCCGCACACGGTGCGCTGATTCGCCCGCGTGCGCGCTATACGGGGCCCCGCCCGCCGGCCTGATTCGAGGCTCGTCGGTTATCCACCAAAACGCTTTCTTGCGAGGGCCGCGCGTGCGTGCTTAACGTCGCGCTTTAGTGACAAACAATCGCGCGGGCGTGCCGAGGTTGCCCCACCTTCTCGGCATCGAAGGTCTTTCGCCTGAAACGATTTCGGGCTTGCTGGACCTATCTGAAACCTACATCGACCAGAACAGGTCCGTCGACAAACGGCGCGACAGGCTCGCCGGCCGCACCATCATCAACCTGTTCTTCGAGAATTCGACGCGAACGCGGACGAGCTTCGAGGTTGCCGCCAAGCGGCTCGGTGCCGACGTCATCAACATGGATGTCGCCACCTCCTCGGTTCGAAAGGGCGAGACCCTGCTCGACACGGCGATGACGCTGAACGCCATGCGGCCCGACGCCATCGTCGTCCGCCACCACGAGTCGGGCGCCGTCAATCTCCTGTCGCAGAAGGTCAACTGCGCCGTCATCAACGCCGGCGACGGGCAGCACGAACATCCGACGCAGGCGCTGCTCGACGCGCTCACCATCCGCCGACGACGGGGCAGCCTCGAGGGTCTGCTGGTGGCGATCTGCGGTGACATCATGCACAGCCGCGTGGCCCGCTCGAACATCCACCTTCTGCAGATCATGGGCGCCCGCGTGCGCGTGGTCGGCCCGCCCACCCTGATGCCGACCGACGTCGACAAGCTGGGCGTCGAGGTCCACTACAGCATGAAGACGGGACTGAAGGACGTCGACATCGTCATGATGCTGCGGCTGCAGACCGAGCGGATGCAGGGCTCGTTCGTTCCCTCGATCAGCGAGTACTTCCATTTCTTCGGTCTCGACCGCGTCAAGCTCGAGTATGCCAAGCCCGACGCCCTGATCATGCATCCCGGCCCGATGAACCGCGGCGTGGAGATCGACTCGGAAGTTGCCGACGATCTCGACCGCAGCGTCATCCACGAGCAGGTCGAGATGGGAGTCACGGTCCGCATGGCCTGTCTCGATGCCCTGATCGGTGGACAGCGCAACCAGTTCGGAGCCGTGGCGTGAGCGGAAAGATCGACAAGGCCGCGCCGCCGCATGCCGGCTCGACCGCCTACATCAACGCCCGCATCGTCGACCCGACCGGCGACGCCGAGTATCTCGGCGCCGTCCTGATCAGCGACGGCAAGATCGCCGACTTCGGTCCCAACCTCTTCGCCTCCGGCGCGCCCTACGGCATCCGGTCGGTCGACTGCCGCGGCTACTATCTCGCGCCCGGCCTCGTCGACACGCGCGTGCATACGGGCGAGCCCGGCGAGGAGCACAAGGAGACGCTGGAAAGCGCCGGCGCCGCCGCCGCCGTGGGCGGCATCACCTCAATGTTGCTGCTGCCCGATACCGAGCCGCCGTTCGACGACGCCTCGCTGATCGAGTTCGTCGCCCGCCGCGCCCGCCAGGTGAAGCTCGCCAACATGTATGCCTACGGCGCGCTGACCGTGGGCCTCGAAGGCAAGGAGCTCGCGGAGATCGGCCTGCTCGCGGAGGCCGGCGCCGTGGCCTTCACGGATGCCGATCATGCCGTCGCCAATGCCCAGGTCATGCGTCGCGCGCTCTACTACGCCAAGACGTTCGATGCGCTGATCGTCCACCTGCCCCAGGAACCGGCGCTGTCCGGCGGCACAATGACCAGCGGCGCGATGGCAACGCGCCTCGGCCTGTCCGGCTGTCCGCCGCTCGCCGAAGTGATGATGGTCGAGCGCGACATCCGGCTCGCCGAGATGACCGGCGGCCGCATGCACTTCACCAAGATTTCGACCGCGGAGTCGGTCGAGGTGATCGCCGCCGCCAAGGCCCGCGGCCTCCGGATCACCTGCGATACCGCCGCGCCGTACTTTGCGCTGAACGATCTCGCCGTCGGCGACTACCGCACCTTCTGCAAGCTCGTGCCGCCGTTGCGCGCCGAGAAGGACCGGGTGGCCGTCGTCGAAGGGCTGAAGGACGGCACGATCGACGCCATCGTGTCGGATCACCGGCCGCAGGATCAGGACAGCAAGCGCGTGCCCTTCGCCCAGGCGGAGCCGGGCGGCATCGGGCTGGAGACCCTGCTGCCGATCTCGCTCGAACTGGTGCATGGCGGCCATCTCACCCTGCCCCGGCTCTTCCAGCGCCTGTCCAGCACGCCCGCATCGCTGTTCGGCCTGCCTGCCGGCAGGCTCGCGAAGGGGGCGCCGGCGGATCTCGTCCTGTTCGATGCCGATTATGCCTGGAAGATCGATCGCACCGACCTCTGGAGCAAGACCAAGAACTCGCCGTTCGACGAGCGCCCGGTCCAGGGCCGCGTCCTGGCGACGATCGTCGGCGGCCGGACGATCTATCGTGACGACAGCTTCGCCGCGGAGGCGGCGGCCGCCTAACCGATGCCTTCAAACGGCCATCTGGTCTGATATGGTCGTTTCGTCTCTCAACGGGGAACCGATGATGCTCCGGCACTCACTTCTTCTCGGCGTCGCGACCGTCGCGCTCGCCGGCACCGCCCACGCCCAGCCGCGTGGCGGGTCGCGCGACGACCTTCTGGACGCGCTGACGCGCCACATCCAGATCTGCAGCGAGATCACCGAAACCCAGGCACGCCTGTCCTGCTACGATCGTCTGCAGACCCAGGTCGGCGGCGTGCAGGCCCCTGCAGCGGCACCCACGATGGCAGCGACCGCGCCGACGCCGACGCCGCTTTCGCCGATGCCGAGTACCGGCTCCTCGATCAGCGCCGCCCCGCTGACGCCCCAGCCTCTGGGCGTGCCCGGCGGCGGCACGGCGACCCTGGGAAGCCCCCAGCCGCTCGGCACTCCCGCTCCGGCCCCCTACGATCCCAACGCGGCCTTCGATCCCAGCCGGTCCACTTACCGGCCGCCAGAGGCCATGGGGCCGAAGCCGCAGCCGCAAGCCCGCCGCAGCGGCCCGCGTCCGGTGCCGACCTTCGCGACGCCGCAGCCGCTGGTCACCATCGGCGCCAACAACCTGACCTACGGTCCGTCGCGCTACTGGCAGGTCACGATCGTGCTGAAGTCGAACATCCAGCGCCCGATCGACACGCAGGCGGTCTGCACCTTCATGAACGGCAGCAGCGCCCTCGAGGATGCCTACTATGGTCCGGTGACGATCCAACCCGGCGAGCAGATCACCACCGAGTTGATCGGGCCACCGACCACGGCCTATGTCGACTCGACGAACTGCAGGCTGCTTAGCCCGTAGGACGCGGTGATGGTCTCGACCCTGATCCTGATGGCCGGCCCGTTCCTGATGGGCTACCTGATGGGCTCAATCCCGTTCGGCTTGTTGCTGACGCGCGCCGCCGGACTGGGCGACATCCGCAACGTCGGCTCCGGCAACATCGGTGCCACCAACGTGCTGCGCACCGGCCGTAAAGGCTTGGCGGCCGCGACACTGCTCTTGGACGCGCTGAAGGGCGTCGCGGCCGTGCTCATTGCCGACCAGGTGGGACAACTCCCCGCCGTCGGCGCCGCCGCGGGCGCAGTGCTGGGTCACATGTTCCCGGTGTGGCTGGGCTTCAAGGGCGGCAAGGGTGTCGCCACCACACTCGGGGTCATGTGGGGTTTGTCCTGGCCGGTCGGGGCCATTGCCTGCGCCGCCTGGCTGCTGATGGCCGCGGTCTTCCGCTACTCCTCGCTGGCTGCACTGCTCAGCGTCGTGATCGCCGCCATCGCCTCGTGGTTCCTGACCGATCCGCGCGCCGCGATGCTGCTCACCCTGCTGGTGCCGCTCGTGTGGGTGCGCCACCACGAGAACATCGCGCGCCTGCTCAATGGGACGGAGCCCAAGATCGGCCAGGGCAAGAAGCAGGCGGCCTGACGTCCGCGGCATGGGTCGGATGTCGATCCGGCCGATGCGGCCTACCGCCATTCCTGTCATAGCAACGGCTGCATGAGCGTTTCCCCGTCCCGCAGCCTGCCCTGGGCATTGATCGGCGCCGCCTGCCTGGGGTCGTTTGCCGCGACGTCGAGCGGGACCACGCGCGCTCCTTTCCTGCTGGAGATGTCGCACGACCTCGATGTCGCGATGCCGCTCGTCGCGAACCTCGTTTCGCTGACGGCGACGGCCTGGGGCGTCACCTCCGCGTTCGGCGGCTGGATGTCCGACGTGATCGGCCGTCGGCCGATCCTGATCGTCGCGCCGTTTGCCCTTGCGCTCACCCTGATCGCGCAGGCCGCGGCCGGGTCCTTCTTCTGGGTTGCGGTCTGGGCCGCCGTCGGCGGCGGCTGTGCCGGCGCCTTCACCGGTGTCGTGTTCGCCGAAGTCTCGGCGCGGGTACCGGACAGCCAGCGCGGCCGGGCGCTCGGCTGGGTCATGAGCGGGCAATCACTGACCCTGGTCGTCGGCGTTCCCATGGCGGCGGCCCTTGGATCGGTCTTCGGCTGGCGGGGCTGGCTGATCTGCGTGGCGGGCCTGTCGATCGCCGCCGTGATCAGCCTGTTCCTGACCCTGGGCCGCGGCAGCGGCGGCCATACGCGCCCCGCCGGCGCACGGCCCTCGATGCGAGCAGCCCTTTCACCGAAGGTTCTGGGCCTTCTCGGTACCGGCGTCGCCGAGCGCATCTGCTACGGCCTCGCGGTGGTGTACTTCGCCACCTTCATGCAGGTCACCTATCACATGACCCTGATCGAGCTCGCCATTCCCCTGGCGGTGTTCGCGCTGGGCAACATCGCCGGCACGCTTCTGGGCGGCCAGCTCGCCGACCGCCTGCGCGACCGGCTCCTCACCTTCGCCGTGGCCATGGCGCTGTCTGCCGTGGCGGCCCTGGTCCTGTTCACCTGGCATCCCGACCCAGCCGTCACCGTGGCCGTGGGCTTTGTCTATGTGCTGCTCAACGCCCTGGGACGGCCCTCGTACATGGCGTCGCTCGCGTCGGTCCCGGAGGATGTCCGGGGCACCGTGCTCGGGCTCAACGGCACCTCGGCCAGCGTGGGCTGGATCGGCGCCGCCGCCTTGGGCGCCGTCATGATCAGCTGGGGCGGCTTCGAAGGCTTCGGCCCACTCATTGGCCTGCTGGCGCTGCTTGGCGCGGTGGGCGCCCTGCTCAGCCGCCGCAGCCGGTCCTGACTGGTCGATTTCTACTAATGGTTGTTTTACACCTGTTTAATACTCTCATAAAGTCGACCGCATGTTCGACGGTTCCAACCCTATCGACATCACCCTGGCGGAGCGCCGGGCCCGGCTGAGGCTGGCACGCAGCGCGCGGGTGGGGCCCATCACCTTCCACGAGGCGCTGGCGCATTTCGGATCGGCCCGCGTAGCTTGCGCCACGCTGGCAACAGTCTCCGACGCCGCGATCGAGCGCGAGGAAGAAGCACTCGCCAGGTTGGGCGGACGGTTCCTGGTGGTTGGTGATGAACTCTATCCCGCCGCGCTGGCCGCCCTGCCCGATGCCCCGCCTGTCCTGTCGATGCTCGGCGATCCCAGCCTTCTCGACCGGCCGGTCCTGGCGATCGTCGGTGCCCGCGAGGCGTCGCTGGCTGGTCGACATTTTGCCGCCGAACTCGCCGCCACGCTGGGCGCGGCCGGCTTCGTTATCGCTTCGGGTCTCGCCCGGGGCATCGATACGGCCGCGCATGAGGCAGCGCTCGACAGCGGTACGGTCGCCGTCCTGGCCTGCGGCGTGGCTCAGGTCTACCCGCCCCAGAACGCCGCCCTCCAGGAAACCATCGCCGCGCGTGGCGTGATCCTGAGCGAGGTGGCCCTGGGGGCACCGCCTATCGCCCGCGCCTTCCCACGTCGCAACCGGATCGTGAGCGGTCTCTCGGCCGGCATCGTCGTCATCGAGGCGGCCGCCCGCTCCGGCTCCCTGATCACTGCCCAGCGGGCGGCTGAACAGGGCCGCGAGGTGTTCGTCGTGCCGGGCTCGCCAATGGACCCGCGATACGCCGGATCCAATAGCCTTATTCGTGATGGGGCTATTTTGGTGCGCGACGCGAACGATATTCTGAGCGTTCTGGGCCGGCCCAGGGCGGCGTCGCAACGTCTTGAAAAACCAGCCCAAATATCCGCCGAGTCAGATACCGCATGCATTGTGCAAGCCTTGGGTTCCGTACCCACTGCGGTTGACGAACTTGTGCGCCGGTGCCAAGTGTCCGCCGCCTCCGTAGCGGAGGTCCTCATGGCTCTCGAGCTGGAGGGCCGCCTGGAGAGGCACCGGGGTAACCGCGTATCTCTGATTTAATTCAGTGATTTAGCTCCGGTAATTGATATCGAACTGGAGCATTTTCCGGCGATGGACGTACTGGTCGTCGAGTCCCCGGCCAAGGCTAAGACCATTGGTAAGTATCTGGGCCCCGGCTACACCGTGCTGGCCTCGTACGGTCATGTCCGCGACCTGCCGCCCAAGGATGGATCGGTCCGGCCGGACGAAGATTTCGCCATGGACTGGGAGGTCGACCCCCAGTCGCAGAAGCGCCTCGACGCGATCGCGCAGGCCGTCACCAAGGGCGGCAAGCTGTACCTCGCCACCGACCCGGATCGCGAAGGCGAAGCCATTTCCTGGCACGTGCTCGACGTCCTGCAGCGCAAGAAGGCGTTGCAGGATGTCGACGTGAAGCGCGTCACCTTCAACGCCATCACCAAGAAGTCGGTCCTCGACGCCGTCGCCAACCCGCGCGACCTCGACCAGCCGCTGATCGATGCCTACCTGGCGCGCCGTGCCCTCGACTATCTCGTGGGCTTCACCCTCTCGCCCGTCCTGTGGCGCAAACTGCCCGGCAGCCGCTCGGCCGGCCGCGTCCAGTCGGTGGCGCTGCGGCTGATCTGCGAGCGCGAATCCGAGATCGAGGTCTTCAAGACCCGTGAATACTGGACGGTCGATGCCTATTTCGGCACCGCCAAGAAGCAGGTGCTGAAGGCCCGCCTCACCCATCTCGACGGGCGCAAGCTCGAGAAGTTCGACCTCGGCACCAAGGACCGCGCCGAGCAGGCGAAGCGCGAGATCGAGCGTCGCGCCTTCGCCGTCTCCGCGATCGACCGCCGCCAGGTCCGCCGCAATCCGCCGCCACCCTTCATCACCTCGACCCTGCAGCAGGAAGCGTCGCGCAAGCTCGGCCTCGGCGCCGCCACCGCGATGCGCATCGCCCAGCGCCTCTATGAAGGCGTCGACATCGGCGGCGAGACGGTCGGCCTGATCACCTACATGCGTACCGACGGCGTGCAGCTCGCGCCCGAGGCGATCGGCCAGACCCGCCGCCTGATCGAGACCAAGTACGGCGCGTCCTATGTGCCCGCCAGCCCGCGCATCTATACGTCCAAGGCCAAGAACGCCCAGGAGGCGCACGAGGCGATCCGCCCGACGGATCTGTTCCGTACGCCGCAGGATGTCGCGGCCTATCTCGACAAGGACCAGCTCGGTCTCTACGAGCTGGTCTGGAAGCGGACCGTGGCCAGCCAGATGGAAAGCGCCGTGCTCGACCAGGTCTCGGTCGACATCGCCAGCGGCGACAAGACGGTGCAGCTCCGCGCCACCGGCTCGGTCGTGAAGTTCAACGGCTTCCTCGCCCTGTACGACGAGGGCCAGGACGACAAGAACGATGACGAAGAGACCGGCGCCATCCTGCCCGACGTGACCGAGAACGAGGCGATGGACCGGCGCGAGGTCGTGCCGGAGCAGCATTTCACCGAGCCGCCGCCGCGCTATTCGGAAGCCAGCCTGGTGAAGAAGCTCGAGGAGCTCGGCATCGGCCGTCCCTCGACCTATGCCAGCATCATCGAGGTGCTGCAGCGCCGCAACTACGTGCGCCTCGACCGCAAGCGCTTCATTCCCGAGGATCGCGGCCGCATCGTCACGGCATTCCTGCAGACCTATTTCCCGCGCTACGTCGAATACAGCTTCACCGCCCATCTCGAGGAAGAGCTGGACGATATTTCCAGCGGCAAGATCGACTGGCACGAGGTCTTGCGCGAGTTCTGGAAGGCCTTCTCGGCCGCCGTCGGCGAGACCAAGGATCTGCGGGTCAAGGAAGTGCTCGACAAGCTCGACGAGGAGCTCGGCCCGCACTTCTTCCCGGCCAATGACAATGGCGGCAAGAATCCGCGCGACTGCCCGTCCTGCGCCAACGGCCGCCTCGGCCTCAAGCTCGGTAAGTTCGGCGCCTTCATCGGCTGCTCGAACTATCCCGAATGCCGCTTCACGCGGAAGCTCGGTATCGTCGATGCCGACGCCGACGCAGCCAGCGGCGAAAATCTTGACGGTCCCAAGATCCTGGGAATCGATCCGGTCACAGGCAAGCAGGTCACGCTGCGCAAAGGCCCCTACGGTCTCTACGTCCAGCTCGGCGAGCCCGAAGGCAAGGAGAAGCCCAAGCGCCAGTCGCTGCTGCGTGACATGACGCCAGTCGACCTGACCCTGGAGCAGGCGCTGGCTCTGCTTTCATTGCCGCGCGAGCTGGGGCCGCATCCCGAGGATGGCGAAGTCATCCTGGCCGGCGTCGGTCGCTTCGGTCCCTACGTGAAGCACGGGCCGAAATACAAATCCGTCCCGTCCGACGAGAGCGTGCTCGATATCGGCATGAACCGCGCCGTGGCCCTGCTGGCCGAGGCGAAGATTCCACGCGGGCGGGCCGCCGCCAAGCCGATCCGCACCATCGGCAACCATCCGTCCGACGAGGCGCCGGTCGAACTCTACGACGGCCGCTACGGGCCTTACGTCAAGCACGGCGGCGTCAACGCCACGGTGCCACGCGACATCAAGCCGGAGGAGCTGACGCTCGACCAGGCGGTCGCGCTTCTCACAGAACGGGCAGCCAAGGGCGGGACCAAGAAACCGAAGGCGGCGCGGGCGAAGAAGGCGGCCCCCGCGGCGGCAAACGACGCCGGCGACAAGCCGAAGGCGAAGAAGACGGCGGCCAAGAAGAAGTCGGCCACAAAGAAGAAGGCGGCCAAGGCGAAGGACAAGGACGACGCCCCGCCCCGCACAGGCACCGATGGCTAAGGGCAAGGTCCCGACCCGCGACGAACTGCTGGCCTTCATCCGCGACAGCGAAACGCCTGTCGGCAAGCGCGAGATCGCAAAAGCCTACGGGCTGAAGGGCGACCAGCGCATCGAGCTCAAGGAACTTCTGCGCGACCTGCGCGACACGGGCGAGATCGCGCCGGACCGCGCCAAGACCTTCCGTCACCCCGAGTCCCTGAGCGACATGGTCGTGCTCGAGATCGTGTCGGTCGACGACGACGGCCATCTGCTGGCCGTGCCGCGCCGTCACGACGACGACAAGGACGGTCCGCCGCCGCGCATCGAGGTCTCCGCGCCTGCCTCGCGCACCGTACCTGCCCCGGCGGTCGGTGACCGCGTGCTGGCGAGCATGAAGCGCCGCGGCAAGAACACCTACGAGGCGAAAGTCGTCCGCCGGCTGGGCAGCGGCCCCAAGAAGATCCTCGGCCTTTACGAGGAACCGCCCGGCCGGAACGGTCTCGGCCTCGTCACGCCGACCGACCGCAAGCTGCGCCGCGAATTCGACGTGAGGCCGAGCGACACGAATGGCGCGCTACCGGGCGACATCGTCTGGATCGAGGAGATCGGTGGCGCGCTGGCGCGACGGGCCCGCGTCGTCGAGCGCATCGGGCCGATGAGCGATCCGCGCACCGTCAGCCTGATCTCGATCGCCGCCAACGACATTCCGATCGACTTCCCCGAGGCGGCAATCGAGGAAGCCGACAAGGCCAAGGCCGCACCGATGGGCCACCGCCTCGACCTGCGCGACGTGCCGCTGGTCACGATCGACGGCGAGGACGCCCGCGACTTCGACGATGCCGTCTTCGCCGAGCCCGATCCCGGCCATGCCGGCGGGTGGCGCATCCTCGTCGCCATCGCCGACGTCGCCTGGTACGTGCGCCACGACCGGCCGCTCGACCGCGCCGCCTATCGCCGTGGCACCTCGGTCTATTTCCCCGATCGCGTCGTGCCGATGCTGCCCGAGCAGCTCTCCAACCACTGGTGCTCGCTGGTCCCGCGCGAGGATCGCCCCGTGCTGGTGGCCGAAATGTGGATCGACGGCGAAGGCCATCTGAAGCGCCACAAGTTCCATCGCGCCATGATGCGCTCGGCCGCGCGCCTCACCTACAACCGGGTGCAACGCGCCATCAACGGCACGCCGGACGCCGAGATCGAGCCGCTGATGGACGAGGTCGTCCGCCCCCTCTACGGCGCCTATCGCGTCCTGCTCGCGGCACGCGAGGCCCGCGGCGCGCTCGACCTCGACCTGCCCGAGCGCCAGGTGACGCTGGGCAAGGACGGCCATATCGCCACGATCGGCGTGCGCGAGCGCCTCGACAGCCACAAGCTGATCGAGGAGTTCATGGTACTGGCCAACGTGGCGGCGGCGCAGGCCCT
>JBILYJ010000369.1:0-5532 GCA_044377795.1 Reyranella sp.
CCGACCTGCCTCGCCGTCATGGGCCTTCAGGCCGGCAACCTGATCGGCGGCTCGATCCTGATCGAGACGGTGTTCGCCTGGCCGGGCACCGGCTTCCTGCTGAACAGCGCCATCTTCCGTCGCGACCTGCCGATCCTGCAGGGAACGACCCTGGTGCTGGCCGGCTTCTTCATGCTCCTCAACCTGACCGTGGACATCATCCAGACCATGGTCGATCCCCGCATCAAGCGAGGCTGACCCGATGGCCCTGCAAACTCCCTCCCTCGACGTCGGCGGCGCCATCCTGGTCAAGCCGACGCCCACCTCCGCCGGTCGCGGCTACTGGCAATCGGTCGGCCGGCGCCTGCGCCGCGATCCGGTCACGCTGATCTGCGCGGCGATCCTGATCCTGCTGGTGCTGGCGTCGATCGCCGCGCCCTATCTCTACCTGGCGGATCCCTACAAGACCTCGATGCTGCGCCGCCTCTATCCGCTGGGCTCGCCCAACCACTGGCTGGGCACCGACGAGCTGGGACGCGACATGTTCGCCCGCCTGATCTACGGCGGCCGGCTGTCGCTGTTCATGGGCGTGACGCCGGTCGTCTGTGCACTGCTGATCGGCGGCAGCCTGGGCATTCTCGCCGGGTTCGTCGGCGGCAAGACCAACATGGCGATCATGCGCATCATGGACGTCTTCTACGCCTTCCCGTCGGTGCTGCTCGCGATCTCGCTGTCGGGCGCGATGGGCGCCGGCACCGAGAACACGCTGCTGTCGCTCACGCTGGTGTTCATCCCGCCGATCTGCCGTGTCTCGGAGAGCGTCACCACGCAGGTGCGCGGCTTCGACTTCGTCGATGCGGCCAAGGCCAGCGGCGCGTCGGCCTTCACCATCGTGCGTGTCCACGTCCTGGGCAACGTGCTGGGCCCGATCCTGGTCTATGCCACGTCGCTGATCAGCGTCGCGATCATCCTGGCCGCCGGCCTGAGCTTCCTCGGCCTCGGCGTGAAGCCGCCGGAGCCCGAGTGGGGCCTGATGCTGAACACGCTGCGGCAGGCGATCTACGTCAATCCGGTCCTCGCGGCGCTGCCGGGCGTGATGATCTTCATCACCTCGATCTGCTTCAACCTGATGAGCGATGGCCTGCGCGCGGCCATGGACGTGAAGGCCTGACATGGACACGCTGCTTCCCATCCAGGATCGCGGCGGCCCGGCCCAGCCGCTGCTGCTGGCCACCGGCCTGCGCAAGCACTTCCCGGTCGCCGGAGGCCTGTTCGGCCGCACCACCAAGGTCGTGCGCGCGGTCGACGATCTCACCCTCTCGGTCGCCAAGGGCGAGACCCTGGGCGTGGTGGGCGAATCGGGCTGCGGCAAGTCGACGGTGGCGCGCCTGCTGATCCGCCTGCTCAAGCCGGACAAGGGCACGATGGTGCTGGACGGCGATCCGGTCGACGAGCCGCACGGCATCACGGTGAACGAGCTGCGCCGCCAGGTGCAGATGGTGTTCCAGGATTCCTACGCCTCGCTCAATCCGCGTCTCACCATCGCCGAGACGCTGGCCTTCGCGCCGCGGGCGCACGGCCTGCCGGCGGCCGAGGCGCGCGAGCGGGTGCGCGATCTCCTGAGCAAGGTCGGCCTCGATCCGGCGAACTACGCCACGCGCTATCCGCACGAATTGTCGGGCGGCCAGCGCCAGCGGGTGAACATCGCCCGCGCGCTCGCGCTCAGACCGCGGCTGATCATCCTCGACGAGGCGGTGTCGGCGCTCGACAAGTCGGTCGAGGCGCAGGTGCTGAACATGCTGGTCGACCTCAAGACCGAGCTCGACCTGACCTATGTCTTCATCAGCCACGACCTCAACGTCGTGCAGTATCTCAGCGACCGCGTTCTGGTCATGTATCTCGGCAAGATCGTCGAGCTGGGTCCGGTCGAGGCGATCTACGGCAATCCGCAGCATCCCTACACGCGCGCGCTCCTGTCGGCACGGCCGTCGATGGATCCGCGCAAGCGGACCCACGAGGCGCCGATCCAGGGCGATCCGCCCAATCCCATCGATCCGCCCTCGGGCTGCCGGTTCCGCACGCGTTGCCCGTTCGCGGAAGACGTCTGCGCCCGCGTCGAGCCGCCCCTGGCGGATGCCAAATTCCAGGCCGTGGCCTGCCACATGCGCGTGGCGGGTTCGGGACATTCAAAGGCGATGGCAGCATGACGAACATGCTTCAGGTCCGCGACCTTCACGTCACCTTCGTGACGCCCGATCGCACGGTGCATGCCGTCAACGGCGTCAGCTTCGATCTGGCGCGCGGCGAGACGCTCGGCATCCTGGGCGAATCCGGCTCGGGCAAGAGCGTTACCCTGCGCTCGATCCTGCGCCTGCATCCCGAGCATCGCACCCGCTGGTCGGGGAGCATCAAGCTCGAGGGCGACGAAATCCTCGACATGGCCCCCAGGGCGCTGTCCGACCTGCGCGGGCAACGCGTCTCGATGATCTTCCAGGAGCCCGCGACCGCGTTCGATCCGGTCTTCACCATCGGCCAGCAGATCGCCGAGACGGTGCGCCGTCACACCGGCAAGAGCCAGACCGAGTCCATGAAGCGCGCCAAGGACCTGCTGGAGATGGTGCGGATTCCCTCGCCGGCGCAGCGGCTCAAGGCCTATCCGCACGAAATGTCGGGCGGCATGCGCCAGCGCGCCATGATCGCGCTCGCGCTGTCGTGCAATCCCACCCTGCTGCTGGCCGACGAGCCGACCACGGCGCTCGACGCCACGGTGCAGATCCAGGTGCTGCTGCTGATCCGCGAGCTGCAGCGCGAGTTCAACCTCGGCGTGATCTTCGTCACCCACGATATCGGCGTGGCCGTCGAGGTCTCCGACCGGATCGGCGTCATGTATGCCGGCAAGCTGGTCGAAATGGCGCCGGTCGAGCGCATGGTCGACGCGCCACAGCATCCCTACAGCCGCGGCCTGCTGGCCTCGACGGTGCACGACGGCATGCGCGGCCAGCGCCTGGAATCCATTCCCGGCGCACCACCCGATCTCGCCGAAGTCCCCTCCGGCTGCAGCTTCGCGCCGCGCTGCAAGTTCGTGCGCCCCGACTGCACGACTGCGGTCCCGTCGCTGCGCGATATCGAGGCCGCACACGCCGTGCGCTGCGTGCTGGCGGCCTAAAGTCGCTTCACGGCCGTCCAGGGACCGGATACCCGGTGAGCACCCCTGGTTCGGCGGGGGTGCGACGCTCAATTCATTTGTTTCGTTTACTTCGGTTGTTTCGTTTATCGGCCGAGCGGAGCTCGGCCGGCCGCTCGCTTGACGTCTTAGAATGTTCATATGAAAGTCATATGAACGAAAACAACGGGCTGCAGAGTTCATTCGAACCATGCAGATCGATCGGGACAAGAAACGGGCTCAGGATCCGGGAATGCAGGCGGAAGATCGCGCCCGCGCCATCGTCGAACGCGTCCGGGGAGACGGTTTCCAGGCGATAGAGGCGCTTGCCCACCAGTTCGGTGTCACGCCGCAGACGATCCGGCGCGACGTCAACCACCTCTGCGACCGCGGCCTGCTGCGCCGGCGCCATGGCGGCGTCGAGCTGCCGCCCGAGGGCGAGAACCTCGCCTATCCCGCCCGCCAGGTACTGAACATCGACGCCAAGCGGCGCATCGCGCAGCTCGTGGCGCGGGAGGTGCCGGACGGCGCCTCGCTGTTCTTCGGCATCGGCACGACGCCCGAGCAGTGCGCGCTGGCGCTGGTCGACCATGCCGGGCTGCGGGTCATGACCAACAATCTCAACGTCGCGCTGGCGCTGAGCCGAAGCACCTCGTGCGAGATCACCGTCGCCGGCGGCCGCCTGCGCACCCTCGACCGCGACGTGGTGGCGGGCGAGGCGCACGGCTTCTTCGGCCGCTTCGCCGCCGACATCGGGATCTACGGCGTCGGCGGCATCGCCGAGGACGGAACCCTGCTCGACTTCAGCACCGACGAGGTGACGATGCGCAGCGCGCTCGCCGCCCACTGCCGCCAGCGTTTCCTGGTCCTCGATCATTCCAAGTTCGGCCGCGGCGGCACGGTGCGCGGCGGCCACATCACCGAGGCGAGCGCCGTGTTCACCGACCGTCCGGTGCCCGAGACCATCGCGCGGCTGCTGCACGAGGCCGGCGTCCGTCTCGTCACCTGGTCCAATGAAACCGAGTCCAACGAGTCGACAAGTCAAACAAGGAGGGGTTGATCTCATGCTGAAACATCTCGCATTCGCGGCCGCGCTCGGCATCGCCGCCGTGGCAAACATCTCGGGCGCCGCCGCCCAGCAGCGCGCCGTCTGCTACAACTGCCCGCCGGAATGGGCCGACTGGGGCTCGCAGCTCAAGGCCATCCAGGCCAGGCTCGGCATCCAGGTGCCGCCCGACAACAAGAACTCGGGCCAGGCCATCGCCGCGCTGATCGCGGAGAAGGCCAATCCGGTGGCCGACGTCACCTATCTCGGCGGCATCGCGGCCGACCCGGCCAAGGATGCCGGCGTGCTGACGCCCTACAAGCCCGCGAACTGGGAGAAGATCCCGGCCGACCTCAAGGATCCCGACGGCAACTGGTTCACGATCCACTCCGGCACGCTCGGCCTGTTCGTGAACAAGGCGGCGCTCGGCAACAAGCCGGTGCCGCAGAGCTGGGCCGACCTGCTGAAGCCCGAATACAAGGGCATGGTGGGCTATCTCGACCCGACGTCCGCGGCCGTCGGCCAGCTCGGCGTGATGGCGATCAATCTCGCGCTGGGCGGCACCTACGACAATCTCGATCCGGCCATCAAGTTCTTCAAGGAACTGGCCAAGAACCAGCCGATCGTGCCGAAGCAGACCTCCTACGCCCGCGTGATCTCGGGCGAGATTCCGATCCTGCTCGACTACGACTTCAACGCCTATCGCGGCCAGTACACCGACAAGGCGCCGGTGCAGTTCGTGATCCCCAAGGAAGGCACCCTGGTGTTCCCCTACGTGATGGGGCTGGTGAACAAGGGCCCGAACCCCGACAACGGCAAGAAGGTGCTCGACTTCGTCCTGTCCGACGAGAGCCAGGCGATGTGGGGCAATGCCTATCTGCGCCCGGTCTTCGCCGACCGGCTGTCGGCCGAGGCCAAGGCCAAGTTCCTGCCCGACGCGGAATATGCCCGCGCCAAGGCGGTGGACCTCAAGAGCCTCGCCAAGGCGCAGGCCCAGATCGTCGAGCGCTACCGCAAGGAAGTGAACTGACACCAGCGACGGATGGTCGGGGGCGGTCATAGCGCCGTCCCCACCTTTCCAATCCAACCGACCCCGTCGTCTCGACCGGAGCCTCGCGTAGCGAGGCGTAGCGGAGAGACCTTCTCTCGACGACTTGCTGGCTTTTAGTGGAGAGAAGGTCTCTCCACTTCGCGCCTTCGGCGCTCCGGTCGAGACGACGGAGTGTTTCAAGTGAGGAACAACAGGGAATGCGGCACGAAACCCGCCGACTGATCCTTCTGCTGCTGCCGGCCGGCATCGTCTTCGCGGCCTTCTTCCTGCTGCCGATGGCACGGCTGTTCTTCA